>CAZFKA010000068.1:0-13541 GCA_964519155.1 uncultured Bifidobacterium sp.
CAGTAATTGAGAATACGTCTTCCACAGACATCAGGAAGTCCATATCTACCGGACGAGGAGGCAAAGGAATATAATCGTCAACAGCTTGCATCAGTTCAGTAACTTTAGCCGTCCATTTTGCATCTCCGGCCAAAGCTCCGGTAGCAGATCCTTGAATGATAGGCGTATTGTCGCCATCAAAACCATATGAACTTAACAGATCACGGATTTCGATTTCAACAAGTTCAAGTAATTCAGGATCGTCAACCAGGTCAACTTTATTCATGAACACAACCATTTTAGGTACACCCACCTGACGGGCGAGCAGGATATGCTCACGGGTTTGTGGCATAGGACCATCAGTGGCAGCTACCACGAGGATAGCACCATCCATTTGTGCAGCACCGGTGATCATGTTTTTCACATAGTCGGCGTGACCCGGACAATCAACGTGTGCATAGTGGCGGGTTGCAGTTTGGTACTCAACGTGCGCGGTATTGATCGTAATACCTCTTTCTTTTTCTTCAGGAGCACCATCAATATCGTCATAGTTTTTCTTTTCTGCGAGACCTACTTTTGATAATACGTCTGTAATCGCTGCAGTTAAAGTTGTTTTACCATGATCTACGTGACCGATAGTACCAATGTTTACGTGGGGTTTATCCCTTTTGAAGGTCTCTTTTGCCATCTTATTTTAGTTTAAAATTGTTAGATTAACTTGTAAGTATAAATTTTAGGAATGCAAAGGTAATTTTTACTTTCGAAATACAAAAATATTTTTTATATAAATGATTTCACCCGCGAAACGATGAAATTAAGGCGTGAAGGTGGTATATTAGCTTCATTTCCAGCACCCAACACGCACTTTTTTTATATGAAAACATTTTGTCTATCGCTTTGTTGCCTAATATTGATATCCTTTTCCCAAAAAGTCAGCGCCCAGTTGAGCCCGGCTGACAGTGCCTATTTTTTAAACATATTCACCTATCCGATCTATATGGATGATTCGGTTAATCCGGGTAATTGGTATCTGCAGCAAGATATAAGTTCTATGTACAACCATTATCTGGCCATGGATACCGGGTTCAAGTTTAAGACTGCCGATCTCGACAGTATTGCCTTTATCAGTGTCAACGACAACTATGTGCTTGATACTGATAGAAATGCCTCTTTTGCCCAATATCCTACTTTTCTTAACGAGGCTGATCCGATGATTTACCTGCCGTTCGATTTTTTAAACAAACACAGTAATGCCTATGCAATTAAGTATCACGATACCACCCAGCAACATTGCAGGTATGCTTTTTTACTGGTACCCGGAAATGGGCATAATCAAACCTATGAACTTGCGCAAGGAACGGGTTATCACAATCAACTTTGCCAAATGAAAAACCATTGTATTCAATACGGTGATGTATTTGCCTTTCAAAAACCCAATCAGGAATCCAGGGCAATTCATTGGAACGGCAAGCGACTTGACGACTATTTAATTTGGTATCTGAACACTGCATTTACGCCCTATGGGATCAATTATCTGGTGGAAATCATTGCCTGGGTAAAATATCTGCAAGCCCATTACGATAAAGTTTTTGTGTTTGGATTATCCGAGGGGGGGTACTCCACCATGCTGACGTCGATGTATACACAACCCGATGCAGTCATTATCTCTGGCGGATATTCGGTAGGATTGGATACCAATTTGGTAGAAAATAGCTTTCTAAGGACTCGTTTCGACTATCTTGTGGACACTTTTCACAAAGCGAAAGTGCTGGATCGTATAACCAATACAAAAACAAAATATTTGTTTACCTGGGGCGAAAATGATCCGGTGCCACCCATGGACCCCGATCACGACTTTCACCTGACAGAAAACTATTTTGGCCCTCAACCCAATGTTAGTTATTTCTACGATTTCTACGATCACACCTTTCCTCCCTGCACCGTTATCGATACCTTTATCGATGATGTGCTCAATGCTCCCCTTGCCCATTTTACTATCGTAGATAGCAGTCTGGCCGATACCTTGTTCACCAAAGTGCAATTTTGCCGTCAGGGATCGTACAGTTTCGATCTGTTTAAAGATACCAGTCTGGTCAGCAATTATACGGCGATCACCGACAGTGTGCTGATCAGCTTGAGTGACAGCGGGAAATACTATATCAAAAATATTACCGACAGTAACAATATCGCAGGAAAATGCAGGGATACCGTTTGGTGCACCAAACAAGCTACACCTTTATGGATCGCGCTGAGCAACAATGATTTTTCGAATATCCGCTACAATAATCCGGTGCATGATCAACTCTGTCTTGATATCATCAACCCAACACGTTCCGGATGGTCAATAAATATCTTCAATGCTTTCGGGCAAGCGATGTATAGCCATACCACAGCTAAAGCCGGCCGCATGACGGTGCCGTGTTCCCATTGGTCAGCAGGCCTTTACTTTTTACAAATCAGGGCGAACGAAGAGCAGAAAATACAACAGATCAAATTGACAAAATGGTAAACGAACGATGCCGGATTAACCGATATCGCTGAGCACGCTGCCATAAACTCAAGGGGAAATAACTTTTGCAAAACGACACCATTCACAGTTATCCTTTCCGCATCCGGTATAAAATTCATGTGCCTGAATTTTCTTCCACGTTTCCTTGATCTGAATTTTCACGCGGTCAATATGCGCCTGTGGAAAATGAAAAATAACCGGTTCAGGCAAAGTGCGGGTCTTTTTATCGGGTTCTACAAATTCATATTTCGCATGTGTAGCATTATACTTATTGTTGCGATCATGGTCGAGCAGAATCTTGTAAAACATAGCCTGACGCCAATAATCCCCCCCGATATTATCGCGGTCCTCATCGGCCGATTTCAGCTTACTGCGCGTGTACTCACTTTGATAGTCTCCGGTTTTATAGTCGACGAGTGTGATCTCGTGGTCATAGTATTCTACTTTATCAATAAATCCTTTGATGGGAATCCCTTCATAAACCGCTTTGGTATTGAATTCAATGTTCACCACTTTGTGCCAACGATCAACATTGGCCGTATACAAATTCCGCAGCAATTCGATCCCATAGCTTAGCTTGCGTTCATACCCGGCCGGACTGAATTTTTCTTTATGTCGACGCATATAGGAAAGGAAGTAGTTTTCGAATACTTCAATAGCTGGAAAAATTTGTCCATTCGATTTCATCTCGTTGAATAATTTCTCCAATGCCTTGTGAATGGCGCTCCCAAACGACATATTTTCATGTAATCCTGCAGGTATTTTTAAGATATTGTTGAAATAAAAATGCAGGGGACAGTCGAGGTAATTATTTAATGCGGTGACATTCAATTCAAAATGTTGCAACTGCCGTTCAACAAATTCCTTTTCGAGGTGTTGCACGCTGCCGGGTTCAGATGTGGGCGGCGTTAGTGTCTCAAAAGCAAAAATCATGTCACGATTGATTTCAGGTTTTTCCGGTTCAAAACTTTCACCAAAAATTTCATACAAAAACAGTGACTTTTCCATTTCCTTTTCGGCCTGATCAACTTGATAATATGTCACCAATAATTCTTTTTTTGCGCGTGTCAATGCCACATACATCATACGGCGCAATTCATCATTGTCTTTTCGACTGATTGCCGATTCAAAAACATTGTCAGGAATACGAATACTACTGGGGGGCGTTTTTCGGGCTTCCCACTGTGTTTTCACCACCCCGGCTACAAAAACATAGTCGAATTCTCTGCCTTTTGCCGCATGCACCGTAAACAAACGCACTGCATCTTCATTTCCATACAACTTCGTTCTGGGCAACTCAATATTATTCTCTTGCATGATGTCCAGCAAATCGGTTAAATCATTGACATCAAGTTCCGGATTGCGATGGGCTTCTTCTTTAATAAAATCAAATAAAGCGGTCAATATTTCAAGGTCCTCAAATTTTGTTGCACTGCTTAAAATACTTGGCATGATTTGGCAGTGTGCGATCACAGCGTCCAATAATTGAATCAGTGAAAGATTGTGCGAATCGCCAATCAATCGTTCGAGTGCCGTAGCGGCCAACTTTAGTGCGTTAGCTTCCGCAGCGAAGAGCTTACCTTGCGCATCGTTGAAATTTTCCTGCAAATACCTTCTGAAACTGCTTTTCGTCTTTCGGTTTTCTGCTGATTTCTCGCTCGATAAGATGGAAGCTTTTGCGATATCCATTGACGTAACACCAAAAAAGCGATAATGTAAAATTTCAAATAACAAACTATCCCCACTATAGGGATTTCGTCGCTCCTGGCTGATATACCGCAGAATATTCATGACCTGCTGAGCCAAGATATCCTCAAATAGATTTTGGTTCTTTCTTGTGTAAAACGGTATGTGCAACAACTGAAGATACCGCCCCATTTCAATACAATTGCGATTGTCGTAATACAGCACGGCAATTTCCTTGGGATTGACACCAGATTGCAGTAAATCTTTGATTTTTTGCGCGAGAAAAATTTTCTCCGTTCGAGGATTATGAAAGGAAAATACCCCGGGTTGAAAATCCTTTTCATACTGCAAGGTGTTAAACGAAATCAGATTTTTGTCGAGGAGCGGATTGGCGTCAACCAATCGGCCTCCGGCATGACTGATTAACCGTTCGGCAGCATTTAGTACGCCTTGCGGTGAGCGGTAATTGACCTTGAGACAAATTTCTTTCAATCCGGCCCCGGTATACTTACGCTGAAAATCTTGCATATTTTCAACACTAGCTCCCTGAAAACGAAAAATGGACTGATCGTCGTCGCCAACGACAAAAAGATTGGGCGATGGATCATAGCTGCTCAATAGGTCAATAATCTTCATCTGCGCACCGTTGGTGTCTTGAAATTCATCAACTAACAGAAATTGATACCGTTCGTAATAAGCAGCCAGCACCTCCGGATATTGCTCAAACATACCGATAACCCAGTTGATCATATCGTCGAAATCGTAACGATGCTTTTCGATCATTAGGGTTTTATACGCATCAAACAATCGTATCGCATCAAGCGACTTGCGATAACTCTCAATCTCTTTGTAAACTGTCTTTTTGATTTGCCCTTTAGTAGGCCCCCGCGAAGAAATGCTGCTCTCATCGGTTTCGAGAAAACGAATATGCTCCATCGTACGCTCAAACAAATAGTCGGCTGACCAGTTTTCCTGTTTCATCTTCGAAAACATATTCAGCAAATAACTGGCATTTGCATTCGGATTTTTGGCATTATACAACAGGTTCTCCCGGTCAAGCTTCAAGAGTATATCTTTCACATATTGTATTTTTTCAAGTTCTGATGCAGCATCAAGCGTATCTTTTTCAAACAAGGACAGATTTTGCTGTATCACTTCATTGCAAAAGGAATGATATGTATGAACACTGATGTTTTGTGCGGTCTCCGCGCCAATCAGTCTAAATAGTCGATCACGCATATTTTTCTTACCTTCCTCGGTATAGGTCAGGCATAAAATATTTTGTGGGGATATTTGTGCGTCACTATTGAGCAAATGAGCGATTCTTAACGCCAGAATTTGCGTTTTGCCTGTACCGGGACCTGCCACAACCAGTACCTGACCGTAAATTGTATCTACCGCATCTTTTTGCTGCTCATTCAAGGCTGCATATTCGTCAGCATTTTTCTTTGCATAGTCTGTTTGCATTAGTTCATCATATTTAGCGTAAAAATAATAGTATGCTGCATAACGAGTTTACATTGTACAAAAAAAGAAAGGACTACCTAAGTAGCCCTTTTAATATGATTAGCAAGTCAGGGTTTAGAAACGAGGACAAGCGAAATTATAAGTGCGTGTTTCATTTTTAATGATACAACCATTATAGATCAACGATATTTCAAGCGCGCCGTTTCCTTTGGTTGCGGGTGTGAACCCTGAAAGGTTAACGTCATAGCTTACACCAAGCTTCGCTTTCGACCATTCAAAACCGATATAAGGTGCGATTGCATCTCCGTAACGATACCAGGCTCCCAGATAGAATACTGTATTGACTACGTCATCTTCATGGTTAGGATTCATGACAAAACCTGCAGCGCCACCGATGAGAATTTCGTAAGCTTTACCTTGTTGCTGATACATACCGCTCAGGTAGGTCACTAATTTTTCATTCATTTGAAATGAACCACCCAATGAAGCGGTGATACGGGAATTGATTTTATGGTTACCGTTCAGAAACGTTTCAACGGGACGGGTGATATGATAGTAAGATAATCCGGCATACATATTTGTTCTTTCAGTTACATAGCCTGAATACATCAAACCGGCATTAAAATCAGGATAAGTCAGGTCGGCATTTCCGACATTTTCTCCACTGGCATACGGTGTACCCCCGGTAGTAGGGTCATATTGACTTTCGAATTTGAGTTTATTAAAATCAATACTTTTTTGTACCAAAAATCCCTGTACCCCAATAGAAAGGTTTTGCGGTTTTTCCTCATCCTGACTTAATCTTTTGTGGTAGGCCAAAGAAAGACCGGCGGTAATATTTTGCAAGGCACCGGTACCTGATTTATCATACAATCCCAATACACCAATACCCAAGGCATCTCCGTTCAGTTTACCACGCAGCAGGGCCATATCATATGACAAAGTACCCGTTACATAAGGAGTTGAATTTACACTCCCCCACTGGCTACGGTAGTTACCCGACACACGCCAGTCGCAATTTACCAAACCGGTATTGGCAGGATTCAATGTAAGCGGAGAGGTAAAATACTGGGTAAAATGCACATCCTGAGCTACTGATTGTAAACTAAGAAATGTACCTATTGCAAATAATAATTTTTTCATATGCTAAAGTTTAATAATTCGTGTGATCTATAAATTGTTGTTAAAGGTAAAAAAGATTTTTATATAAAAAATTTATTTCCGGAAAAAAGACGAAAATATGACAAAAAAGGTTTGCATCAGGCACTAAAACGTGCATCAGTTTCCATCACATGACCGCAAGCTTTGCAAGTACGCAGATCCTCCGACTGATAGTATTCCTTAAATCTTGGTAAAAAGTCGTTTTCAATATCAGTGAGTTCGAAATAAGTTTCGTGTAACTTATGGTTACATTTTTCGCAAAACCAAAGTAAACCGTCGGTAAATCCCATACCGGCACGCACCCGCTCAATCACCAAACCGATTGAATTCGGTCCCCGGCTGGGCGAATGAGGTACACGAGGCGGTAATAAAAACATATCCCCCGGACCAAGTGGCACTTCAACCGGTTGTCCGTTTTGTTGGGTTTTGACGACAATATTCCCTTCAAGTTGGTAAAAAAGCTCCTCAGTTTCGTTGTAATGATAATCTTTTCTGGCGTTAGGGCCACCCACTACCTGTACGATATAGTCGGTACCTTCAGGATAAATATTTTTATTGCCGACCGGAGGCTTCAGCAAATGCCGGTTTTCATCGATCCATTTTTGCAAGTTAAAGGGCGAACGTATTTCCATGTGTAAACTTTTAGACAACTAAGGTAAACTTTTTCTGGAAAAAAAATAGGCCGAGTTCTTTTTCAATCGTTTCGCCAAAAAAAAATTTACGTTTTATGGAAACGATGCAAAGATTCAATCTGGGGTGCAACCACAAATAAATATTACTATGCGTCAAACCATTTTTTATGCCTTTCTGCTGCTGGCCACCTCAACAAAGGCCGGCATTTTAATTAAAAACGCTACCGTTACCGATGTAACCCTTTACCGCAATTACGCCAAAGAGACCCGACTGGGTACTAGCAGCTTACCCGAAGGAAATTCGGAAGTCGTAATCACCAATATCCCGCAAATGATCGATGAAAATTCGATACAAGTGGGATGTAAGAACAATGTCCGTATCCTTTCTGTTTCGAGCCGGCTCAATTATATCCCCGATGAAAAAACGGTAAGCGCCGGAAAAGTAAAGGTCTGGCAGGATTCGTTAAAAATGATCGATCGAAAACTTCGCTTTATCGCAAAGCAAAAAGATGTTTACGAATACGAACTGACAATTTTGATCAACAACAGCAAACTGGGAAGTAATACCGAAGGACTCAAACCCCTGCTGCTCAAAGAATTGCTCGAACTTAACCGCACAAAACAACTGGAAATCAAAAAACTGATCTTTGATGCAGAAGAACAGATCGCCGAGTGGAATGCAAGCGTCGCAGTATTGCAAAATCAGCTCAATGAAGCAGGAAAATTTGCCCTGGGAAAACCGGTTCGTGAAATTGTGCTCAAAGTTTTTTCTCCTTCGGAAATAACGACTCCATTTAAAATCTCTTATCTCGTTACCAATGCCCATTGGACACCGACCTACGAGATCAGATGCGAAAATACAAGCAAACCACTACAACTCAATTGCCGCGCGAAAATCGTACAAACAACCGGTTACGATTGGAATCAGGTACGCATCAAATTATCGACGGCCAACCCTAACCTAAACCACAACCGGCCCATATTGTATCCCATTTTTGTGGATTTCATGCAGCCTGATTATTACCGAAATCGACTCGAAACAGAAAAAAGCCTTGGTTATCGGGCTATGATGAATGAAAAAACCCCGGCACCTGCAGGTAATTTGCAAATGATGGTTGTCGAAAATAATAACCTGTACAACCCAACAAAAGAAGAATTTAAAGACGGATTGAAGGTTGACGAAAACTCGGTAACCCTGATGGAAGGCGAAATGATGGTGGAATACGATATCGAACAGATGCAGGATATCGAAAGCGATGGACAGGAACATATCATAGCGGTACAGGAATTGAGTATACCGGCAAGGTATAATTACCACAGTGTTCCCAAACTTGACCATGCTGTTTTTCTGCTGGCCCGCGTGGTAGATTGGGGAAAGTATAATCTGCTAGCCGGCGACGCTACACTTTTCTTCGATGATATGTATGTTGGCAAATCTTATATCAATCCAAATGTCAGCGCAGACACACTATTGATTTCACTGGGACGTGATGAGAAAATAAATATTAAACGCGTAAAGATCAATGACCTGTGTGTGACCAAAAAATTCAGCAATAAGAAAAAGGAAACCAGGGCTTATGAAACAGTAGTGAAAAACAATAAGAATATTCCGGTTGAAGTTGAGATCCTTGATCAGTATCCGATTGCTAAAAACAGTGACATTGAAGTTACCCTGGAAGAAGCTGATGGTGCAGAAATCACCAAAGATTATGGCAAATTGCTCTGGCGACTGAAATTGCAACCCGGAGAAAACAAAAAAATCCGTCTAGTGTATGCAGTAAAATATCCCGAAGATAAATTAGTTGCCGAGAAATCGAATTAGTGCTGCTCGCTTGTAAACCGATTATATGCCCTTCGCGACCACCACCGGAGGGCATTTTGTTGAGCCAGCATTCAATGGGTTACAGCCGCAACCACAAACTATTTAGTGGTGTGGGCACCCATGTCGATTCCCATTTTTTCATAAGCAGCATCGTCAGGTTCCCACAATTCAATTTTGTTGCCCTCGATATCCATGATATGAATGAATTTTCCGTATGCTACCGTCTGCATCGTATCGATAATCGTTACACCCTTTTGCTTAAGGGTACTCAGCAACGCATCGAGATGCTCTACCCGATAATTGATCATAAAATCTTTTGCAGAAGGCGCAAAATACGTGGTCTTTTCCCCGAAAGGGCTCCATTGCAAAAATCCTTTCTTTGTGGAATCCCGTCCCTGGTACCACTCAAAAACAGCACCAAATTGATTGACTGAGAGACCGAGATTTTGTTTGTACCATTCTCGCACTTTTGCGGGCTCCTTGCACTTAAAAAAAATTCCCCCGATACCGGTAACACGGCCTTTTGAATCATTCGGCGCGAGGGGGCTAAACATACCTTTCAGGGTATAACCCGAAAAAAATGATACGACGCAGAACAGCAGCCAATACAATTTTACTCCTTTCATTCCAAGAATTATTTTAGGGTAAACATACCCCAATATTTTCCTTTTATGGTATACCTCGACGATTGCCTTCCCAAACAAGGTCAAAATTGCGCAGCCTGCCTCCAGCATTTCAGGATAAAAATCGATGGCGATGTGTTACTTTTAGCTATCTTTATTTTTTTACCCATGACCCCGAGATTCATTTGTGCTGCAATCATTGCACTGCTGCTTCTCAATGCAGATTCCGCTAAAGCGTTGACCATGTACAAATTTAAGTATAGGCAGCAAATGGCCGGCAAAGAGGTGGCCACTGAAGCACTGTTTTTGCAACACGACAACGGTTATGGGTTTCTCAAAACGAAATATATCGATCCCGTTTCAGGAAGCCGGATATTGGTTGATCTGCAACTAGACGAAGAATATATCCGCGATGGACAAGGGGGAATTGATCAGCATCAATTATACATCAAAACAAAAAATGCAAACATCATGCTCGGCAAAGTGGGTGAAAAAATACAGCAACCCATTTTCCTGTTTACAACGCCGCAAAACAAGACTGTTTTAGAACCGACAGCGCTTATCAATATCGATCGAAATGGTCACCGAACGATCAACAAGCAGGCTGAATTTTCAGCCGAATTTCTCGGTCCGGCACAGGGGGCACAAAAGGAATTGGAAGCTTTCTTTACACAGGGCGATTCGTTTTGGGGAAAGCTGCACAATACAGTTGCAACCCGCTTTACCCCCGACGAAATGCGCACGACGATCCATCTCCTCATTGTCGCCGATACAACAGAAGAAGATATAGGAAAAAGTTGCGCACATGATCTGCATCGCGTATTGGATACCTATACAAAAGTTGTAGCCTATATGCATGCCCGAATGCGTGTTCGTATAATCGCCGGACAACTATACAGCAAACGACAGGTAGTATCGGAACTGAAATTATTGAAACCTGACGCAAATGATATAGTGGTTTTTTATTATTCAGGACATGGTTATCGGAAAAAGGAAGACAAACGACAATTTCCTTACATCGATCTGCGGCAAAAACCCGACGACGATTATTTGACCCAGACCTTGAATATGGATGATATTTATCGCTTTATCAAACGTAAAGGCGCCCGAATGAACTTGGTCATCAGTGACTGTTGCAACAGCTATGTCGGCGATCGAAATGCTGTTGCGTCTATACCACCTCAGAAGCAAACCAGTCCACTGCAACTGGATGGTGAACATATTCGCATGTTATTTTTGAAAGCCAAGATTTCCATTCTGGCTACGGCTGCTGATAGCACGCAAAGAGCTTCCAGCAATAATTCGATGGGAGGATTTTTTTCGTATTATTTGAATGCATCACTTGAAGCAAGCGCCAGTAATTCCAAGACGACCGTAGCCCGCGCAAACTCATCTCCGGAATGGTGGAACAATATACTCAGTGAGACTAGAGCCCAAACTGAAAAAAAAGCGCAGTATACCTATTGTGATAAACCGTATACCGTAGAAAATATTTGTAAACAAAGCCCTTGTTTTAAAATTGAATAAAACTGATTGCTAAAAGTTGTCCGGTACGATAACCGTTTTATCTTGCTCTTCGGCAGACTGGCATCTTTTTAACGCTTCATGTTCAAGCACCTGAACAATCTTATGCGTCTCCATGTCTTTGACTTCAAATGTCGTTTTGACCACTTTATCACAATCACCGGAATTGCGTGATTCGGCGGTCAAATAAGCCGCATGGATATTGCCGCTATCCCAACTTTCCACAATATCTTTTTCCGTAGGAGAGCTTCCGCCAATTTCTTTCGCGCAATTGCTGTTGTGTAAAATTTCATCGGTAACCGGTTGACCATACTTTGCCTTAAAAATCCCCATAAATTGTGGATCGGCCACGGTGAAATGATATAACACATCGTTGTAAAATTCGAGATAAATTTTTGGTGAGTGAAACTGGTTCATCAGCGCGTAATTGTACACCACAAAAACCCTATGTTCCGGTATCAGCGGATTACCTGCATCTGAGCACTTTGTGAGTGGTTTTACATATTCAACAATGTAGGGGTGATAGCGAGCATCATCCGTGGTGGAAAATTCCGACAGTCGCTTTATCTTCTTCTTCGACTGTGCAGCAACTTCATCGATAAAAGAAATTTTTGTTTCACCGACTTTCAATTCGCCCACTCCCTTGGGAATGGTATCCTGTGCGCGTAAACTTAAAGTTTGCAATAGCAATACAAGCGAGATGAACGTTTTCATTTTAAATATTTTTAGGATTAACCTTTGCTCCTGATTCCTGATGACAAAGTTCATTCTCAATTTGCGGTAGAGCCTTATACAATCAACTAAAAGTTTTACACTTTCTTCAGCCTATACCGGGTTTCTGTTATCTTTATCCTTCAAATGCATTCTGCACCCATGAAAAAAGTATTTCTCCTTTTGTCTGCGGTATTTTTTTTACCGCAGGTTTACGCACAATCGGTTTATCACCTCCATTATAATCAATTGATCGATGGCGTAAGAGTACCCACCTATGCTCTATTCTTCCAACATGAAGATGGCAGTGGCTTTCTGCGCACCCGTTACGAAGATCCGATATCGAAAAGTCAAATGTTGCTGGAAATGAGTCTTAGCGAAGAGCCCATATCTGATAGTGCATTTTTGGTCGACACTTCAAAACTATACATACGAACCTTATTGCCGGAAGTAATTTTGGGTGACCCGCATGCGGTAAAAAACACACCCATCTTTTTATTTGAGCTCAATAAATTGAGTGGCGAAATGGAAATGAAGCGTTTGGTAATTGAAACACCCAATGGCGAAAAGAAAACTGATGAGGACGCTGATTTTAAAGCAGCCTACATCGATGCAGCGAGTTTAAAACGAGAACTGTTTGCCAATTATTTTCAAGAGGGTGAAGACTTTTTAGAAAATTATTTTAGTACAAACTCCAGAGATATCAGTCCTGCTGAACAAAAGATCACCATGCATTTGCTGATCGTTGCAGACACCCTTGAACGATCGATCGGTACTTCTTGTGCCTTGGATGTAAAGCGAGTTACGGAAACATTTTTTTACATCGCTGCCTATATTGGCTGCAAAACCAACACCCGCATCATAGCCGGAAAAACATACAATAAGCGCAATGTGGTATCTGAATTAAAATTACTGAAACCCGGTGCGGATGATATCGTTATTTTTTACTATACCGGTCATGGTTATCGTAAACCCCAGGACGCAAGACGCTATCCTTACCTTGACCTGCGTAGCAAGCCCGAAGATGATTACCTGGTTGAAACACTGAATATGGAAGATATTTACAAACAGATCAGGCAAAAAGGTGCTCGCACCAACCTTGTGATCAGTGACTGTTGCAACAGCTATGTCGGCGCGAAAAATGCAGAAGGCAGCAAACCGTTTAAGAAAAAAAGTATAACCCCTGAGCTCAATAGTGCTTTTGTACGCAACTTATTCCTGAATAGAATTTCAGTATTAGCCACAGCGGCCGACAGTACCCAAAAGGCTTCCAGCAATGCAACTTTCGGTGGCTTCTTTTCGTATTTTTTGGATGCTTTTGCGTCTGTCATCTCCCTCGTTGATGATCTTAATGATCTCCACCATTCTGAACTTGATACACTCATTTTCACCTTGGTTTTGAGCCCAGGATCATATGCTCCATATTG
>CAZFKA010000069.1:0-2542 GCA_964519155.1 uncultured Bifidobacterium sp.
GACGGCCGGTGTATACACAGTTACGGCTACTGATATTAATAACTGTAGTATTTCCACTATCATCACCTTATTGCAAAATCCAGCGATCACATTGGATGCTGTAACTTTTGTCAGTCCAAAATGTTGGGGAGAATCAAATGGTATTATTCAACTCAGTGCGAGTGGTGGTGTGGGGCAACTTACCTACGGGCTCGACAATCAGTTGCCCAATGCGAACGGCTTCTTCGGACAACTGACGGGTGGAAATTACACGGCGACCATTACAGATGCATTGGGTTGTAAAATTGATTCAGCGATTGTGTTGCTACAGCCGGCCAGACTGCAATTCAGTAAGTTACAAATCGATCCGGTTTTCTGCAAAGGATATAGCGATGGCAAAGTCAGCGTAAGCGCTACCGGTGGAAACGGAGGATATACCTATTATCTGCGTCCGGGATTGCAAAGCAATAAAACGGGATTCTTTATCAATTTGCATGAAGGTGTTTATTCACTCAGCGTAAAAGATTCAATGGGTTGCGAATTTGATACCATCATTGCTGTATTACCGCCTTTATCGCCGTTGCAAGTCAACATTTCCAAAAAAGATTTGAATTGTTATGGAAATGGGCGCGAAGGTTGGGCGCTGGCCAACATGATCGGGGGCAATGCACCATTCACCTTTTTGTGGAGTACTGACCCGCCTCAATTTGATGCAAAAGCAACAGGATTGGTATTCGGATATTATTTCCTTGAAGTTGTAGACGCAAAAGGTTGTAAGGTGAAAGATTCTGTGTACATCGAATCGGGTCCCTGTTGCGAAGAGGTCTTTATCCCGAATGCGTTTTCACCCAATGGAGATGGCAATAATGATATATTTAGGGTCACCACCAGTGCCGGTATTGAATTGATCCAGTTTGATATTTACGATCGATGGGGTAAACGCGTGTGGAGCACAAATGATTTCCGCAGTGGGTGGAATGGTACAGACAGAGGAGAGGATTGCGACATGAACACCTATTATTACGTCTTCCGCTACCGTTGTTTAACTGACGGGGAAAACTACATGAAAAAAGGAGATGTCAATCTGATCAGATAATCAAAAAAAAGTAGCTGCGTTCCTGTATATTTGCATTCGCTCAAAAACGAATCAAATGCCCAATATATCTCATCGTGGGGACATGATGCCCCCCTCACCTATTCGTAAACTGGTACCTTATGCCGAACAAGCTAAATCAAAAGGAATCAAGGTTTATCATCTGAATATCGGACAGCCGGATATTGTAACACCGAAACCCATTATGGATGCAGTGCGAAACACCCCGATCACTGTGTTGGAATACAGTCACAGCGCCGGCTTTGAAAGCTACCGCAAAAAACTCACCGAGTACTATCAGCGTTTGGGCATTGCGTTGACCAAAGATGAAATCATTGTTACGACCGGTGGCAGCGAAGCAATTTTATTTGCCATGATGAGTTGTCTAGACCCAGGAGATGAAGTGATCGTACCTGAACCTTTTTATGCAAATTACAATGGATTCGCCGTCGCCTCACAAATCAACATCGTGCCCATCACAGCGCATATCGAAGATGGATTCAGCCTACCGCCTATGGATGAATTTGAAAAAAACATCACTTCGCATACCAAGGCCATTATGATCTGCAATCCGAATAATCCAACGGGATATTTGTATTCGGCAGCAGAGATGAATGTCTTAAAAGAGATATGTTTAAAACACAATCTGTTTTTATTTTCTGATGAAGCCTATAAAGAATTCTGTTATGACAATCAGCAACATGTTTCGGCAATGCATCTTGATGGGATGGAACAACACGTGATTTTGATGGATACCATTTCGAAACGGTATAGCGCCTGTGGAGGACGTATCGGTGCATTCATTACAAAAAACAAAGCGGTTTATAACGCTGCCATGAAGTTTGCGCAAGCCCGATTGAGTCCGCCGACTTTCGCACAAATTGCTGGCGAGGCCGCTGTTGACCTGCCAACGGATTATTTTGATGAAGTGAAAGCGGAATATGTCAAACGCCGCGATACCTTGGTTAACCGACTTAACAAGATTCCCGGTGTATATTGCCCCAATCCGGGTGGAGCGTTTTACGCCATGGCGAAATTACCCGTCGATGATGCTGAAGCATTTTGTCAATGGTTGCTCGAGAAATTCTCCTATCAAAATCAGACACTGATGATGGCCCCTGCAGCCGGCTTTTACGCCACGAAAGGTTTGGGTAAACAAGAAGTTCGTTTTGCCTATGTGCTGAATTGTGACGATATCAACCATGCCATCGATTGTCTCGAAGTCGCTTTACAACAATACCAGCAGGCTTGTCATGCAACGGTTAATGCAAATGAAGTAGTTTGACTGCCATGACCAACCCCAATAGATCACTAACTGTATGAACCCGGGAATTTTTACTTATCTTTTCATAGGAGTTACAGCGATCACGTCCATCGCTGCATTTTCGAATAACGATCTCGAAAATCGACTCATCCTGTACCCTGCGCTGATGAAAGAAAGGAATGAATGGTGGCGACTCATTACCAATG
>CAZFKA010000069.1:2552-13475 GCA_964519155.1 uncultured Bifidobacterium sp.
GGATACATCTGCTCTTTAACATGATCACTTTATACTATTTCGGCAGGGCACTTGAATATTACTTTTTTGAAATCTTTGAAAATGCATTTGTCTTTCCCGTCTTTTACCTCACAGCCTTGATTTTTTCGAGTACGCCAAGTTACGCCAAACATAAAAACAATTCCTATTATCGCTCATTGGGAGCAAGCGGTGCAGTATCGGCTGTACTATTTTCCTGTATACTGTTTAATCCCTGGGCCAAAATCGGTTTGATGTTTGCCATAAAAATCCCGGGTATCATGTTCGCCCTCCTGTATTTAATGTATTCAAGTTACATGAGTAAACGGGGTGGCGATCATATCAACCACGACGCACATCTTTTTGGCGCATTATATGGCTTAATATTCCCGGTCGTATTTAAACCTCAATTAATCTCATATTTTCTTGATGAGATACAACATCCCCATTTTTAATTTACTTTTATTTCCATGATTTCAAAATTGTTTTCACTTGTATTGCTTTGCACCGCGCTGTTGATAGCGTCCTGCGAAGGAAATAAAGTTAAAGACCATAAAGCGAAATTGCGCACCATTAATGCTTCGTTCAATGCAGGTGATATCAACCTTGCTGTGGATTACGAACCGGTCTATTTAACCAATATTCAGTATCTTAATTCGAGCCTTTTCAGAGAATTTATCGAAGGGAATCATAAAGTACAAATCAAAAATGCAAGCGGTACGGTGCTCGTAGATACCGCCCTGTTTATGACAGAAAACAGGCACTACTCATTGTTTTTATATGACTCAATGAATAATCTTCGCTACAAAGTGATCGATGAAAATTTTGTCACACCACCCGGTTCAAATTGTAAAGTTCGTTTTTTACATCTGTCAAATAATGCCCCTGCAGTAGATGTGATCCGCGATTGGGACAGCAACGCTAGTTATGCCTCCTGTGTAAACGGATTCAACAGCGAATACATTCAAATGTCTGATGGCTGGCATCAATTTAAGGCCACCAACGCCGGTGGAGCGAATGTACTGACAACCCAAAATGCGACTTTCTATAAAGCCGGTGCATTCTATTCACTATTTCTCCGGGGCAATGTCGGCGCAACCGGTAACGACAGTTTGAGTTTCTTTGTCATTGAAAGCACATTAGATTATCTGTAAAGTCTTCGATTCTTTTGTTCGAAAAAATGACCGGCCTGCTTACTAAAAATTAAAAAAATCATACCCTCCGCTGCAGCAAAATAGCTGTATAGTAAAATCAATCGTTATTTACCTAAATGAAACCTCAACCTGAAAATACAGTGCTTAAAAGCTTGCTGGCACAATTCCATCAAAACCCTCATGACAGCAGTATTGAGCCCAAAATTTTGTATGAACTGAGCAATGGCACTTCATTTTTGTTGCTTACTTCGGCAAATGGTGTAAAAGTAAATGAATGGGTAACAAGTGGAGAGGAAACAAAAATTGAACTGACCTGTGTACAGGAAGTGGGCGGTAGCAAAGTATTAGCAGCATTTACTGACGAGGAAAATTTACTGGCCTGGACGAAACAAGCAACTCAATATACACTGATGGCCGCACTGGACGTCTTGCAATTATGTAAGGTCAATAATATCGACCGCATTGTGATCGATACCGACACTCCAACCATGTTTGTGTTAGAAAAAAACAAACAGTACTTCTAAAGCAATTCGTCCGGCATGGTCTTTTTACAAACCAAAATCACTTTTTGTTCATCAAACAGTGTTGTCGCAAAGAGGTAGTATTCGCCGCCGTCAGACAAATTCCATTTCTTTTTTAATTCAGCAACGGTTCCCGGAAAATTTCTGATGGCCAAATTTGCCTTGCCGTTTTTCACGATCGCGTGTAGTGCATTTCGCTCGGGTTTGACTATCTGTTCTATTTCAAAAACCCTTCCCGGAAAGTCTGCTATCCGCTTACTTGACGTATACAAATGGGAATGGCGATGTAATTTTTGTACAGGGAAGCGATCGGTCAGTATTTTAAATGCCCCTGCTTTAAGGAGGCTGGCATTGGGTTCATATATAAACCGCTCAGGCAAACCATACGAAATTGTCATCGCCTTCTCTTCTGCCCATGTAAATGTAAAATGCGGCGCTCCATCGAGATCGACAGCATGGATCTGCATGGCTTTAGCGGGCTGCTGTGGCAAATGAAAGAGCAATTCTTTGCAATCACCTTCACTGCTCAGCACATACACATTTTGCACACCTTGCAATTGTTCACAGGCCAGTGTAATGTCGAGCAAAGGTGAGGTTTTGATCAGGACGTTATGAGAAGCTTTTCGCAATGCCGGTAACAAATGACAAACATCCGGAACGCAATCTGCTAACCTGAATACCTTGCCTCCGGTTTGATCTCTGCGGTGCGGATCAACATACAGCAGATCAGCGGTGCCGGTAAACTGTTGTAGAAACTGCTCGGCCGTCAGTCCCCTGCCGATGCTGACCGTTTTCGCTAGTCCTTTGCCGGCCAAATTATGAGCACTGATGGCACTCAGCTCGTTTGATTGTTCGATTACATATAGTTCGGAAAACCGTTGAGCGAAATAATACGCATCGACACCCATACCCAACGTAAGGTCGATCATACACTTTCCGCTAAACAATGAACTTTTAAATTTTGCTGTTTTTTCAGAAGAGCATTGTTCCAGTGAAACTTGCATAGGCAAATGCCATTGTAAGTCGTGGTAAATTTCCGGAAGTTTTGATTTTATCTTTTGCCGACGAGCGATCTGCGTCAATAAAAATTTTAGTCGTTCATTTCCCTTCGCCTTCAGGAGCAATTCATTGATATCGTCCGAGAGGTGTTGGTGTATATACTGCTGCTCAGATGCATTGAGCAATAAATCTTCTTGTATGGCTACGGGTACGATAGCAGGATGCATGCTTATGGCTTCAATTAAAATGGCAAAGAAAATCAGGTTGTAACACGGAAAGGCTGAAAAAATCAAGGGCTTAATTCAGCACTTCCTTGGCCGCTACGAGGTGCATTCCCGGCACTTCCTTGATTGCATTATAACCGCCCAATACATTACGGATATTATGAAATCCTTCTTTCTTCATGATGGATGCTGCAATAACTGACCGATAACCTCCCGCACAATGGATATAGACATCATCATTGTCTTCGATATTGCTGATGACTGCTACATCGATCATGCTACTCAAGGGAATATTGACGGCGGTTTGCACATGTCCATTCTCAAACTCGGGTTCTTTACGCACATCCAGTATAACGAGTTTATTGTCGTAATTCATATCCATTTTTAACTCATCGGGTTCAATATCGATGATCATATCGATAGGTTCACCTGCTGATACCCAAGTGCCGTAACCTCCCGCTAAATAACCAATAATACGATCGAAACCCACACGAGCCATACGGATAATGGTTTCTTCTTCCTTGCCTTCCTCTGTTACGATCACAACTTCTTGGTGAAACGGGATCAATGCTCCTGCCCATTCTGCAAATCTTCCTTCAAGCCCGATACTCATGGCCCCTGGAATGAACCCCTGGGTAAAAATAGTTGCTGCACGGGTATCGAGTATTAGTGCCCCTTGTTGCGCAGCCTTTTTAAAATCATTGATCGTTAGTGCTGTCATGCCCGCCTTTATCACGTCATCGATATGGAGATAACCATTTTTATTGATATGCGCATTTACCGGAAAGTAAACCGGTGGCACCGTGAGACCATTGGTGACAGCTTCAATAAACGATTCCCTGCTTTGATCCTGCATCGCGTAATTGGTTTGCATTTCGTCGCCAATAGTACTGTGGGTATTAGGTCCTAAATTTTTACCGCAACTTGATCCCGGTCCATGTGCGGGATAAACTTTCACCCGGGCTGGTAGTTGCTTTAGCTTTTGCAATGAATCATACATTTGCGAAGCGAGTTCCTCTTTCGTGAGGTTGCCGCTAAACAGATCCGGACGCCCTACATCGCCGACAAAAAGTGTATCCCCTGTAAATAAGGCTTCGGGTTCATGACTCTCGTTCATCAGTAAATAACACGTCGATTCAAGCGTATGTCCCGGTGTGTGTATGGCTTTGATCGTGATATCTCCCAATGAAAATTCTTCTTCATCTTTCGCTGCATATTTTTCAAATCCGGTTTCGGCTCCGGGGCCATACACAATGGTTGCGCCCGTTTCTTTCGCCAGATCGATATGACCACTCACAAAGTCGGCATGAAAATGGGTTTCGAAAATATATTTGATCCTGGCCTTGCGTTCAGTTGCCATCGCGATGTATTTACTGATATCACGCAAAGGGTCAATAACGGCCGCTTCTCCATTCGACTCAATAAAATAAGCCGCTTCAGACAGACAATTGGTATATAACTGTTCAATATACATGTCGAATAAAATTTTATATTACTTTTTTAATATTGTAATGTGCGTTGGCTTGGGTGAGACAAGTTAAGGTCAGATCGTTGATACATACATGCTTTGGCAATGTAGCGGTATAAAAAACACTATCTGCTACATCATCAGGCGTCAAAGGGGTAAATCCCTCATACACTTTTTTTGCCCGATCATCATCTCCTTTAAACCGCACCAGTGAGAATTCAGTTTCACAGGCTCCCGGATTGATCGACGTAACTTTTATTCCGTAGGGCAATAAATCGATCCGCATACTTTTGCTGAGGGCATCGACGGCATGTTTGCTGGCGCAGTACACATTCCCATTCGGATAGGCATCTTTTCCGGCGGTTGAACTGATATTGATAATATGACCAAAACCTTGTTGTTTCATTCTGGGCATGATTTCGCGACTCACGTACAATAAACCTTTAACATTCGTATCGATCATGATATTCCAGTCGTCATAATCGCCTTCGTCAATACTACTCAGCCCGGAGGCCAAGCCGGCATTATTGATGAGGATATCTATTGTTGGAAATTTTTGATCGTCTATTGACGCGATGGCAGCCCGGGTTGCAGCCAGATCGCGTACATCAAAACACAGCGATTGAACTTGTACCCCGTAATCGGTTGTGAGCGCTTGTTGCAACTTCTCCAAACGTTCTCTTCGTCGGCCGGTGATAATGATATCAAAATTATTCTTTGCAAAAATCTCAGCGCAACTTTTACCGATTCCCGAAGTTGCCCCAGAAATAAAAACCGTTTTTCTTTTCGTCATTTTATCTGATTAGAATTAAATCCCCTTTGATCATCTTGTCTTTATCGTCAAGATCTACTGCCGTAACTACCCAGAAATAGGTACCGATTTCGCAAGGCTTGCCCCCATTGCTACCATCCCAACCTTTCTTAAAGTCAGTGGTTGCAAAAAGTTGTTCACCCCAACGATTAAATATTTTGAATGATTTTAGTTTCTTGTACCCGGCTGCCAATACCCTGAAGATATCATTATTGCCATCACCATTCGGACTAAATGCATTGGGCATTGTCAGGTAGGGGCCGTCAGCAACAATAATGCGGATATCATCGCTGCCAATACAATTGTTTTGCGTGATCCCTTGCAGATAATACCAGTAGGTGCCGGTGTCCGTAAACACAGCATTCGGATTATGCACCAGTGGATTGTCAAGCAGGGTCGATGGACTCCAGGTATAGCTTACCGCGCCGGTACCATTAAACTGAAATGGGGTGTTTTTGACAATCACCGTGTCATTTCCCGCAAAGACATCGACTTTTGGCACTTTTAAGATTTCCATACTTGTATCACGACAGCCATATTTATTTCCCGAGATCAGTATCACATTAAAATCTTTTCCAATGTTGGCATAACTGTGGGTTGGATTTTGATCGCTGCTGTTTACGCCATCGTCGAAATTCCAACTCCAATAATTTGCCGGCGACAAGGTAGATACAGACTGATCGATAAAATTAATCGGTGAATTCGGGCAAAGTAAGCCGGTATAAGTAAAATCTGACTGAAACTGCGGATAAACTTTTACGATACGGGTAATGCTGTCGGGGCAAGTAGAACCTTTGTTTACAATCAACTTTACGAGGTAAGTTCCGGTATCGGGGTAAGTAAATTCAGGCTCAAACAAACTGGATGTATCAGTTGAAATGTCGGTTACGCCAAAGTCCCACAAATAGCTGAAGCCCCCTGTACTTTTATTTACGAAATGCACTTTGTTTGAAGTACAATTCACTATATAGGTATTTTGTTCCTCCGAAAACTGAGGTATATCAGCCACTACCGCTTTTGAGCAATTCGTCACAACAAACTGGAATTCTCGTTTGGCAATATTGATCAGTACGCCGTTTCGTCGTTCTTCGCAACAAACATTCACTACAAATCGGCCTTGTATATTGGGCGTACCGGTAATGATACCCGTATGTGGATCGATTTTTAATACCGGGTTGCCCCCCATAGGATTGGTGGGATTATAGGGTGAACGATAATTCACAGATGTAAAAAAGGGCAAGAGTCCTCCATTGAGCATCGGCTTCGGATCGTTCGCATCACCGCCTTTAAACGCTTCACAAAAATAATAACTGAGCGAATCGCCATCAGGATCGGTGGCGCCATGATCGTACACAAATGGATTGTTTACACAAATGATCTGGGGCGGGTAATTTTTAAAAATTGCGCTATTGTTGCACACCGCATTACTCTGCGGAACCACACAGGTGTAAGAAGCCCCGGTTGTGCCCGGATTAACGACATTGTTGATAGTCTCATTTCGACAGCAACGCTGATAGACCACCGTATAGGGGTTGGCACTCGGTGGGAGAAATTTAATGAATTTAAATTGCAGACGGTTCAAACAAGTCGCCGGCGGGTTGTTGATACAATCGTTTGAAAAATTGGTGGGAACCGTAAAACTGCTGATAAAAAAAATTGAATCGAACGAAAAAAAGTTGTTCCCGTTAAAGATACTGATAAACGCGGGATCATCAGATTGTAAGGCTGCGGGATTACCACCGCCTTGTGAGGGAGGCAGGCAATCGCGATAAACATTTAAGGTAAATTCATAGGTATTATTTCCCAGACATACATAACTCAAGTTGCCGCCCACGATGTGAGAAGCTGAAGCCCGGACGGTCAACAACAAGGAAATGATGAGCAGGATCTTTTTCATTCTGATTTTGTAAAATTAAACAATTATTGTTGTAAAACCCACTGGCAAAATTTATTTAAGGCGACGTTTACTTTTTGCGGTGATTCCAACATTCCGGTATGACCGACACCCTCCAGCAACACCACAAAACTCTTTGCCGGTAATGTACTTTGGGTGAGCATATTCATATACGGTACTGCATTGTCTTCATTTCCAATAACGAATAGCACAGGCAGATTATTACAGGTGAAGAGATTTGTGCGGTGAGGACGTAAAATCATGGCGTGATAGTAAGCGATCAAACTTTCAGACGTAATTTTTAAAGCAGTTGTTAGATGCTGCGCCAGCTCATGCGGTATTTGCACTTTCGACTGCTCACTATATAAATTTGGCACCATGGCTTTCAAAAAAACGTCCTTTCCATCGTTTTTAATCAAATTGATCGACTTTCTCCGGTTCTCCTTTTTGGCCTCATCATCAGCATACGCGGTGCTGTGTAGCAAGCCCCAACCCAATAATTGAGCCGGATATCTTTCCACAAACGCCAGGGTCGCGTATCCACCCATTGAATGTCCGGCCAAAATCACCTTTCCATATCCTTCCTGTTCAATAATTTCATGAATAAAATCGGCGATCAACTCCATGCTCATAGGTTCAGGGGGTAATGCAGAGTCACCCGAACCCGGAATATCCGGAATGATCAGTGTATACCCTTGTTGCAAAGCACTCACCTGATGGTTAAAAATAGTGGAATCTTCAGCAAAACCGTGAACAAGCAGTAAAGGAAAGCCTGTACCCGTTTTATGATAAAAAGTATTTGCAAACCGTGTACTGTTCAAAAGGATTTTCATACAATCAGGGAGAAGAAAATTTCAAAGATTTGGAATAGTGATTCAGCCGGAAAAACAACAGCAAAATGAGCGGAATAATTTCTCCAAAGTACTTTTGATCGGCGAAAAAACTAAAGGCAACACCGGCCATCAAAAGCCAGGAAGCGTATTTGGCATATTGTGGTACCTGCGCTGATTGACGCGCGATGAGGAAAGCGAATACAATGTGGAGCGGGAATGCCCACAAGAGGTTAAGATTTCGCTCACATACCTGATGTTCGGTGCCAAACCACATAAACATCATGAGACAACCCAAGAGCCCAATTACTAAAAACAACAGCACATCAATATAAATCAAAGCAACCCGCATTTTTTTAGATAAAGACAAAAATGTTATACCCACAAACAAGGACCAGAATATCCACAGCGGTTGATTCAACGCTTTGCTATCGGTTTGTGTTGACACCAGAATCGTTTTGGTATCCGCAATCAAGGCATGACCGTCAAGTGTCGCAACCGCCAGCCCTTTTAGTAAATAATCGGGTAAAAACATTGATTGATAACTGCTCATTTTTTGGTCAACAACATGACTCATTAGTAAGTTGATGCCGACTCGTTCCCAATGCAGATTACGTTCATAATGATTCAGCAATGTTCTGAAACGAATACTATCCGATGCCATGAACGGCAGGTACCGTAAACGATTTTGAAATAACTGCTGAAACAAATCGCGTATGCGTGTCGAACAATTATCAAACAAGAAATCATAACGGTAATAACGATTCGCTTCCTTCAAATTTTCCCGCAGAAACTGTTGCACAGCCTGTGCATCCTTTTCGTTCAACTGCACCCGCTGCTCAATAACGCTACGGCCTTCATAGACATATTGCCCCAAAAAGCTCTCCATCGTTTCGGCAAAAAGATAATATTTAAGTTTGCCTCTCGTGAATTTCATATAGAAATCAGGCTCGGCAAAATTGAAGCCCCCATAATTATACACAGAGTCAGTACCCTTGCAGGGGTCAACTACTCTTATTGCACTATGACCATAACTTGAATACAATTCCTGTCCCGTACCGCAAGTCATCACACTGATTTGTAATGTACAGGAATCTTGTGCCAATGATCGCATCCCTAAACCTACGGTCAATAGCAAAAACCAAAACCAAGTGTACCTCATGTAAAGTGAATTAACGTGAATAGTTTGGCGATTCTTTGGTCACGACCACGTCGTGTGCATGACTTTCCTTCATCCCCGCGTTGGTGATGCGAACAAAACTGGCACTATGCAGCGTTTTGATGTCTTTGGCGCCACAATAACCCATACCGGCACGTAAGCCGCCAATAAATTGGTGAACTACTTCATTTAGGGTGCCTTTGTAGGGTACCCGGCCCACAATACCTTCAGGTACTAATTTCTTGATATCATCTTCCACATCCTGAAAATAACGGTCTTTGCTTCCTTCCTGCATGGCTTCGATACTTCCCATACCCCGATAGGATTTAAATTTCCTGCCTTCGAAAATGATCGTTTCGCCCGGGCTTTCTTCCACACCGGCAAAAACAGAACCAGCCATCACTGAGGAAGCCCCCGCTGCCAATGCTTTCACCAGATCGCCTGTATAACGGATCCCCCCATCAGCGATCACCGGTATTCCTAATCTTTTCAACGCTTCGCTGGCATCAATGATGGCTGTAAGTTGTGGTGCACCTGCACCGGTAACGATACGTGTCGTGCAGATCGAACCGGGACCCACACCCACTTTTACAGCGTCGGCACCCGCAGCCGCCAGTGCTTTTGCCCCCGCAGCAGTAGCCACATTTCCGGCAATCAATTGCAAATCTTTATAGGCTTTTTTCACTTTTTTTACGGCATCAATCACCCCTTTTGAATGGCCGTGCGCGCTATCAAGGGTAAGAACATCGACACCGGCATGCACAAGCGCATCAACCCGGTTCAAAATATCGGCCGTAATGCCGATAGCCGCTCCCACCATGAGTCTGCCCATGGAGTCTTTGCTCGCGTGGGGGTGACTTTTATATTGCAAGATATCGCGATAGGTAATCAGTCCGATCAATCGACGAGACTTATCTACTACCGGCAATTTTTCAATTTTATATTGTTGCAGAATTTTTTCGGCTTTTCGCAAGTCAGTGCCGGCGGGAGCTACTACCAATCTTTCTTTGGTCATCACCTCGCTCACCTTTTGTTTAGTGTTTTTTTCAAAACGCAAATCGCGGTTGGTGAGTATCCCGACCAGTTTCTTTTGATCATCAATAATGGGAATTCCGCCTATTTTATTGTCTTTCATCAATCGGGCGGCTTCTCCAATGGTCGCTTCAGGATGGAGGGTAATCGGATCAATGATGAGTCCGCTTTCGCTGCGTTTCACCTTTTTAACCTGATCGGCCTGTTTGTCGATACTCATATTTTTATGTAACATACCAATCCCCCCTTCACGTGCCAGGGCTATGGCCAGTTGGGCTTCTGTTACAGTATCCATCGCAGCAGACACCAAAGGAATATTGATTTTCAGATCGCGGGTCAGTTGGGTATGAATGGATACCTCACGGGGTAAAACTTCTGAATAAGCGGGAACAAGGAGAACATCGTCGAAGGTGAGTCCTTCCTTCAGAATCTTGGAATTTGTAGCCATGTGCAAAACTAATACAATTTTAGAAAAAACAAAAAGCGTATTCCTGATCTTGTCGGTGGTTGCATCCTGAAAAAAAAGCGAAAAGTGAGCATCATAAAACAGCCCAATTGATGTCGGAACAAGCCTGCCAAAGGATCAGATTTGTTTTTCTGAATTCCAACTTATTTTATTAATTTGCAGTCTTTTAACGGGGCCGGGGCGAGATTTCCGGTTCCTGTACAGAAAACCATTTTACATGAAAAAAATTTACCTGTTTCTGCTGGGCCTTTTTGTTGTACAGCAACTTGCGGCACAAAATATTTCAGGGGTCATCAACAGCTATGCGAAAGTAGACAGTATCACGCAAAATGTAATCGGAGTAAGCACCACCAATGGGTTTTCGGTTG
>CAZFKA010000070.1:0-5423 GCA_964519155.1 uncultured Bifidobacterium sp.
GTATGCACTTAATGCTTCTAAGAAATCGGGCAACGTTTTGTTTTCCCAATTTTCAGGATTGTTTAAAAAGTCCTTGCGTAATAAGTCAAGAAACTCAATAAAAGTTTGTCTATCTGATACTTTAAAGTCGTTAAGTGAGTCGTTCATGGTATTGGCTATAACTCTCTTATAGTCGCTATTTAGTTTCGCCTAGTTGCGTATCGGTAGACAAATAGCCGAAAGTGAGTTGCGTACACAAATATAGAAAATTATCACAGCGAATCAAAAGGAGAAATAATCCGACGCAAATTGTGCGTACTGACATGCGTATAAATCTCCGTCGTTCTGCTACTCGTATGTCCCAATAACTCCTGTATATATCGCAAATCAGTACCCCCCTCCAACAAATGCGTCGCATAACTGTGTCGTAACCAATGTAAAGTGACAGGCTTGTTGATACCACATTTCCATAACGCATTCTTTAATACCAACTGCAAACTCCGATCACTATAGGCCGTCCCCGGCTGATCACCCTCAAACAAAAACGTGCGCGGCTTGTACATCTTATAATAGTCACGAAGTAAACCCAGCATTTTATCACTCAGCGGCGCAATCCGGTCTTTCTTCCCTTTCGCCTGTTTAATGACGATCACCCCCCGCTTGCTATCAATATGCCTCGGCAATAGGCGCAGCAACTCCCCGCATCGCAAACCACAAGCATAAATTAATGATAACATCGCCCGGTGTTTCAGATTGCTATGTGCATCCAAAATCATCTTGACCTCCACTTTGCTTAATACATTCGGCAGCGTCTTCTCTATTTTTGGGCGATGTATCAATTCAATATCCATTCTCCTGCCTTCGCAAACGAGATAAAACTTCTTGATCCCGTTCACGATCTGGTTTTGGTAAGATGTCGAAAGCCCTTTCTTCAGTATAAATTCGTTATTAAACACAATAACATCTTCATTGGTCAATTCTTCCGCTGCTATATCATTGAAAAACGATAAAAATACCCGCACGGCTTCACGATAAATCGAAACAGTACTTTCACTCAAACGCTTTGATCGCATCCACTTCGTAAAATCGTCAATCTTTTGAACATGAGCCGGATTGAGCACAAATCGTGGTGCAATTTTAAACCGCTGCCGATACTCGTCAGTATCCGGTACATGCCAAAAACCCTTGCTCGCACTCCAACGTACGTCGGGCAATTTTTTGATCCGGTTGATCAGCTCTTCACTTTTAGGAATAAAAATGGCAATGCGCTGCTCGCCACGATGTTTGACCGGCTTTGCCGACCAGGTAAATGCAGACATGAGTAGTAGGTTGTTTATCTGTTATTTTTCAGGTTAAATATACATCGATTTCATTTTTTTTACCCATAAATCTGATTCCGTTTGTAATGCGTGGCGAAAAAAAATATATAGAATGGCAATCCTCTTGGTCAATGGAACAATTCATTCAAACAAGGACAAGAAATTTTTCCGGATACACACCCCCCCACCTATACAGGTCCCCCCCTACCTATATAGGTACCCCCCTCCACCTGTATAGGTAGGGTACCCTACCCCTTAAGCGACCCGACGGAGCTTTGAGGTAAGCCGGCCCACCTTTGGGGTATCCCCCCCTACCTCAACACAGAACCGGGTTCACCTCTAAGGGTCAGCCGGGTCACCTTTTAGGTAGGCCGGGTCGGTTTAGCGGTACCCACCCCCACCTCAAAACAGAACCGGGTTCACCTCCAAGGTAGGCCGGGTCGGTTTGGAGGTACCCCCAGCGTGCAAGCGTTTTCATAAAAGCAGCTTGTAATTGCCGGCAAATTTGGCCTAACGATAGCGCCCGGCTAACTGATAGCGCTTTTCGAATAAAGGGGCTGCTACAGTAGCCGATACGGCAGATGTTTAGACGGATGTTTAGGCAAGCAGACCATTGTTGTGGATAAAAGTAATCCGCTTCGCAATAGCAGCAGGGTAGCATTTTTTGAATCGACATCCTGGCAAAATACAAGGTTTGCCGTAAATACTCTTTTTTCACGTCAACGTAAATCGGAGCGAAATGTGTCTTTCGCGTTAGGGATAGTAGCGGAAAGCTTTTTTGTGCTGCTTTCCGTAGCCATGGTGTGGCAAAGCGGCGCAAAAAACTTGCAGCGGATAGCCCGCCCGCAGGGAACGCCCAAAAAAAAATTTTTGATCGACCTGCCGATGCTTGACCGATAAGCGTCGACCGAAATTTACAAATGAAAAATGGCAGAAGCCATCGCCTGTGCTTCTATCAATGCTTCCTGGTTGAGTGACGGCGATAGACCATGTTGCGCAAGAACCTGCAGCAATTGTTCGGTAGCCAGATTGCCCACCAAATCGTTTTGCGCCATAGGACAGCCACCTACGCCGCCCATTGCACTGTCGAAACGAAAGCAGTTGGCTTGTATCGCGGTCTGCACTTTTTCGGCTGCCGTTTCGCGGGTCGAATGAAAGTGGGCACCAAATTCAACTTGCGGAAATTCATCAACCAACGCTGAAAAAATGGTATGAATATTTTGCGGATCAGCAACGCCCACCGTATCACTCATGGCAAAAATACCAATGCCCAGCTTCTGCAATTCGCTGACCCATTGTATCGCTATATCAGTATTATACGCCTCACCATACGGATTGCCAAAAGCCATGGATATATAAATAACCAATTGCTTTTTATGTTGTATGCATAACTGTTGTATCTCCTGCACACGCCCCAGTGAACCCGCAATACTGCTATGCGTATTCAATTGCTGAAAGGTTTCGGAAATCGAAAACGGGAAACCCAGGTAGCTGATCTCATCAAACTGTACGGCTTCTTCCGCCCCACGGGTATTGGCAATGATGGCCAGTAGCTTCGACTTACTCATTTGCAAATGGGGAATCACCTCGCGGGTATCGGCCAATTGCGGTATGGCTTTGGGTGAAACAAACGAACCGAAGTCAATGGTATCGAACCCGACTTGCAACAATTTGTTGATATAATCGATTTTGGTTTGGGTCGGAATGAAAGGATTCCAACCCTGCATGGCATCGCGTGGACATTCAATAAGTTTGATCTGTTGCATGAAGCAAAGGTAAACAAATGTTGAATTAACAAGTCTGGAAGAGATGGGAACTCACATCCAGGTTGACCTTATCGGCCATACAATCGGCAGACCACACACTTGCCCAATTCTTCCGATCAATCCATCAGTAAATTCGCATTGATTTTTTCCTCAACGAAGCACCCACTGATTGTCGGGTAGTGTATGGATTTTGCCCTTCGCTGCGCCGATAGCGATTTTCAAGTACTTGATGCTGGGTAGCTATGCTTTGTGTGGTCATACGGCACAGATGTTGATCGTTGCAGATTGCCTCCCAGTCAGATCCGCCAAGCATGCCCCCGGCAGAAGCCCGACGCTAAACCGCAACCCGCAGTCGCGCAGGGCAGTGCAATGATGGGCAGTGAGCCTCTCTACTTAGGCTTTCGAAAATAGGTAACGGTTTGGAGCTTTGAGATGGCGGGGATTTCGCCACAAATGCCCGTGCGGAGAACTGAACTTTCGGCTACCACAAAACTGTCTGCGGAGCACGAAACCCCGCCTATTGCAAATGTGCTGTTAGAGGTTGCCTTTCTGTCCGTCATTGCTTCCAGTGTTTGGTTTAACTTCTTCGTCTGGTTTGTCCAATTCTGGTGTCGCCATAATTCTTGACATAAACCAAATTGTTCCTTTACCTTTCCATTGTCTTGTCGCCCAAATTACTCCTATAACAAGCCCAATGATCGCTACAATAATTCCCAATACGAGTTTTGTCATTGTCTGGCTTGGAAAATAAATGATTGCACCGATTATGAGTCCAATCAAAAATGGAGAAGCAACTATTTGCAACCATCCAATTGATTCCGTAATTAGTTCAAATACCTGAAAAATTCCTCCTTCAGTTTTCTGTATGTCTTTTTTTCCTTTAGTCACTTTCGATTGGTTCGTCTTGAAGGTTACGCCTAACGTTTTGCGGCTTGGCGAAGGTGGGGCATTTGAAAAACGTCAGCTTAGATTTAGTACCAAAGCAATAGAATTACAAATCTTGGGGCTTGCACTTCTGCCCCTTTTTTGCCAATACCTTGTGCGTGGCAGTTTTCTTCTGACGTTTTTGTTCTGATAACAGGGCTCGAACCTGTGTCCATCCGGTCTAGAGCCGGACGCTCTACCACTGAGCTATATCAGAAATCCGAGATAGGTGTAGGGCTCGAACCTACGTCCATTCGGGTGAAGAGCCGAACGTTCTACCACTGAACTAACCTACCTAATTTCTTTCAGGGTGTAATGGTTTCGCATTTTTACCTGAAAAATATCTATGTCTTTTTAGAACTGTCGCCAAAAACGGATTGGAAACTGTAACTCCGTGAACAAGTTCTGGAGTAGGTTTAAACTCCGCTACTCCGTGAACTCTTGGTGCTATCCAACCTGATTTTTCTGGGTCAAGTCCTGCTTGTTTACAATGTTTAATTACTAATTCTTTGTTGCACTCTGCTTTGTTTTGGAATACTTCCCAAGGCAGTGGTATTTTATTCCATACGTCTGTGTTTGGGTCAAGTTTTCCACCAGTCGAATAATGCCACGCAACAACATCGGCTGCCATAAGTCGCAATACCTTACCAAAGCAAACTTGTTCGAGGATATAATCTAAACCTAATGAATAGATTAAATTCATCCAATTATCTCTTGCTTTATTCCAAGCTCCTGCTGTATTATTCCAAGTCGTAGAGTCATTACCTCTTTTCACAACCATTGTTTCTCTGTTAATATTACTAACAGTCCAAACCTCGTCCAACAATTCAGCAATATATTGTAAAATAGTTGTCCATTTACCTAACAGAGTTCCTTTTTGCTCGTCTGTTAAGTTTGATAAAACTTCTTGACTTGTATAAATATGTGATATTGCCCACCAATTTGTATTGTTTGGTATTTCTGTTTGGGCTTTTCTAAAAAAGTCAAAGAATTTAGTTTCTAGTCCTTTGCATCTGTTCAGAAGCATTTCACTTATTTCGTCAAACGGTCTGTCTTGACTTTGATTTGTAAAAACGCTTCTAAGATTGCATCGAGAATTATAATAGGCAATAAAACAAGCCGTGTTTATATCTGAAGAGAAGTTTGTAAAATCCAAAGATTGTGCTAAACCGTGTTTTGCAATTTTTTGAAATTCTATTTTTTTACTTTCTCGAATAAATTTCAGCAACTTATTTTCTATTCGAGTAAGCAGTCGCCATTTTTTGTTATAGTTACGTTTCGATAAGTCAAGTCCGCTTTCTTTTCTCTGTGATTTATTAAGTCTGTCAACTTTAAAATCATTTTTCCCTGCTGTTTTATGAATGATTGGCGAAACAAAGTTGATAAAGTCCTCTATGTCTTCTTGACTATTGTAATCAGATTTGCCATTGTTGTC
>CAZFKA010000070.1:5433-13448 GCA_964519155.1 uncultured Bifidobacterium sp.
GCTTTGGTGATTTGTTTGCCTGCTCCTTTTGCTTCTGCAAATTCTTGCAACATTGAAGTGTAACCAAAAACATTCCTTGCTAATGAACCTTTCGCTGCTTTTTCTAAAAGAAGTCTTTCTTTGGTTGTCAAACTATCTTTTGTCAATTCAATAACCATTTCCGCAACGTCCTCTGGTCGTCTGCGTTCGCTTATAGTTTTATATAGTTGTTCAATTGTCGTCATTTCATTTTGTAAGCTGTCTCTGTAAAATTGCCACTAACTTATGAATAGGCGTGATTGATCATATTTCGCCGGCAGTTTACATAAGCTTATCCGTAAACATGAAAGATCTCGCGTGAGCCGCTGAGATACAAGTCGTGATAACCTTGCATTTTTTCTTTCATCTCCTTCACCTGCTCGCTATTTTGCATGTACTGGTTGATACGTTCTTCATAGGCAGCTAGATTATCGTACCGGCTTTGTATCACCACTTTATTAAAGTCGCCGGTCATGTCGGTCAAAATATGCAAAAATTCGGGCATATCGCACATCACTTCCTTAAACAGTTTGGCCAGTTTGGAAGCATTGCCGGGCTTGCAAATAAATGTTTCGTGAACAATGATCATAGTATTGATTTTTTATTGTGATGGTTGAATCAGGCATTTATCAAAAACCGAGTTTTGAAAAATTCCTTTTCTCAAATGTAATAAAAAAATAAGCCTTTCAATGCTTTCTCCCGGAAAAGAAAGCCAACTGTTAGCGGATAAAAATCGTTTCTACTTTTTTGATCGTATTGATACGAAAAGAGTAACCGAGGGTGGCGAAAAAATAATCGCCTGCTGCGGCATAGGTACTACCGGCAACATTAGCGCCCCCGGAAAGGTCGAGCATGGAGTGATTGTTGAGCAAAATCATACAGCCAAGGTCAGCATAATGCGCCCATGTACCGGTTTGCGGCTTTTTACCCCAGGCTTCCAAAAAGAGGCAAAATTTATCGGTGAAGTTGTAATTACCACACACCGTATACAATGCGGTGGGCAAAGGAGTGAACCCATTCCACTCCATACCGGCATTGTAACCCAACGCAAATTTACGACCGATGCTATGGTTGAATAAGAACCGAAAACGGGGAGCCAAATATTTTGCTTTATAGCTGTTGCTTGCCGCTTCGTCTATAGCCATTTCGCCCAAAAAAGACACCGCAGGAACAGCTCCTTTGGCATCGATCAAGCTGCTTTTAATGCCCACTAACAGTGGTGGTACGCCCAGGTTTGTGTTCGCCCCTTCGCTCCACAACAACGCTGATGCCAGTCGCAATTCAAACTTTTTATTTACCCCGTATTTTAGCAATAAAGAGGGCGTAGCAAAAGACATAAAACTTGTATTGCTTTCGCCAGTCACACCCGACTCTACTTGCAAGTAACCTTTTTGTACTATAACGGGCGTATACGTATTATTAGCCCGATCAACCTGTAAGGGCGGTGGGTCAGGCGTTTGCGAAAAAACCGGTTGAAGGATACAACAGAAAGGGATCAACAGGAAAGAAAATTTCTTTTTCATGATGCAACAATTTTAGCCGCTGCAATATTAAACTATTCGGGGCTTATTGAAAAAAAACGAAAACTTTCCGCTTTTTAAAAATAGGATGATAATCCAAAACTGAATCCTGCGGTGCGCGAAGGCGCATTATTGTGAAGATCGCGTTGCCATTGATAACGGTAATTCAGCCGAAATACGGTTTCGCCATTTGGCCTGAAACTCAGAGCCGGCACGATACTCCACAGATCATCACCCAATAAGGCCCCATGCTCATTAAAAAATCCCCGGTTCCAATCGACATACTCTAATCGGCACGCAGCCTGTAGGAGCGCCTGATCCCATCCCAAAATGCGGCGACGCAATAAAGGTTGCACAATATCGGCATAGCCTCCCTGTTGCCGCTCGCCATATTGCTGCGAGTAGCCCGGAGGTATATCTACCTGTACCCATGCCCATTCGGCATTGAGGGTTGTATTTATAGCCGGCAACGCTGTATGGATATCGATCGCCCACACATCGCAACGACGTTTGTAGTCGAGTTGCAAACCATCCTCTCTGAATCTGTTGTAAACACCACCCATATAGGATATGCCGATTTCGCCATATCGCGTATGTTTGGCTGCGAGCTTGCCCGTGAGCAAGGGAGTTCCACTCGCAGACTCTTCAAATCGTTCACGGTTATTTTTGGCAGCCGGTAAAAAAGTGCGATTCTGCGCATTGTCGATAATGGAAGGGTCAAATCCACCACTCAGGTAAACTTCATAGCCAAACATCCAGTGATGTTGATAATGCTTGCCAAAAAGTCCAAACCCGGCATTGCTCCAGGTGGCAGGCAACATTTGTGTAGCAGCCACGGGACGGTCGGTGAATTCCCATTTCGGACCATCATGATTTTGGTTAAACGCGCCGATCGGATTCATGATAATACCACCTCGCAAATTGAGGAGGGGATGAAATTCAATATCCATTGACGCAAACTCAACGGAAATTTCCTTGCCGCCTTCCTCGAGCTCAATCTCACTCAAAAATTTGATCCGCTTGCTGACGGTAGAAGCAACAAAAAGGGTCATCCGCCGCATCTGAAACTGATGACCTTCCGACACCCCATCTGTACCTAAATGTTGCCAGTTGACCTCGGCATACCCTCCCAAGGAAACCGGGAGTTTGCCCAAACCCAAAAAGGGTCGATTGTATACGGCATCCATATTCAACAGATTATGGCTGCTATCTTTCGGTATTCGTCTTAACAGTGTCGGATCGATTTGCGCCTGCAACAAACCGGAACAAAACAAGAATGCGATACAAAATATTTTACTCATATAGCTTTTAATGAAATTTTGAGATGATCGTTTGCTATGGTCACAGGAAATCGACGCAAAGGAATTTGTGCCGGTGCGCTGTTCACCTCTCCCCTATTATTGAATTCGCTGCCATGTGCAGCGCATACCAACTTGTCGCCAAATGCAGTAAGTTCTGCACCCTGATGGGTACATTTCATCCAAAGTGCGCAATATTCCTGTGCCGAGATGCGGTAAACACATACAGGATATTGCAACAGTTCGTGGTGTACGATGACATACGAACGATAAATGGCTTTATCGGCCCCTCCTTTGCTAAAATGTGTTAAGGGAATAATGAGATCATCGCCTTTGATGGTGGATGATAATCGGCTTGAGCTTATACAAGATTCTGCCAACAAGCCTAGCGAAAGTCCGCCCAAACAAGCCATTCCGCAGGTTTTAATAAATTGTTTGCGATTCATAGGTTTATAATGATTGTAAAAATACCAGCAAGGCTTCGCGATCAGGTTCAGACAATTGGGTATACAAAGAACGGCTGCCTAACCCCTCGCCACCGTGTAGCAGAATGGCCTCCTCGATACTTCTTGCCCGACCATCGTGCATCAGAAAATACTGTCCGCCTTGTGAGGCCGGTGAAAGTCCAAGCCCCCATAAAGGCGGTGTTCGCCATTCAGCGCTCAATGCACTTCCTTCGGTATAACCGTCATCGAGACCCGGTCCCATATCGTGCAACAGTAGATCGGTATAAGGGTAAAATAATTGATAGGAAAGTGCCGTAATAGGCGACCAACCCGTTTTGAGTTCGGGCCGGTGACAATTTGCGCATTGTATGGTCGTGAATAAAGCTTTCCCTCTTTTTACCTGTTCATCATCTTGATGTCGTGGCAAAGGCGCTTTAAGCATTTGGAGATAGGCTACAACATTTCTGATCGTTTGCTCGCTCACCTCGGCGTCCCCACTCAATCCACTGTATACATCTATGGGGTTGAATACGGAGTTGATACCCATGTCCTGATTATAGGCATTCACCGTTTGCTGCAACAGATCATAGGCTGCCGCTTTCTTTCCAAAACGGCAGATGTATTTGCCATTGTGGGGCAAAGCATTGGCAGCCGGCTGCACCCAGGGCGGTAGAGCGATCCAGTTGGGAACACCCGAAATGCCATCGCCATCCACATCTTCAGGATCAGCGAAAAGCAAAATATCAGCATCTGAAACTCTTTCGAGATAGCCTAAACCGGTATTGGCCGGTGGGGTAAATTTTGAAAAAGTAGCCCCAACCGGTATTTGTTCGGGTACATAGCCCGGTATTGCCCGGTTTTGCAATTGCGGACCTCCCTCCTGCAGATATTGATTGCCGGTACTGTCGGTTTGTCCAAAACGGGTCAGCGTAGTAAAGGGTGTGCCTTTGCCATCGCCGGCATGACAGGCTCCACAACTGCTGGCAACAAAGAGTGGCCCCAAACCATTTCCTGAATGAAACAACTCATCGTTGAACGCCCGGTCACCTGCTAGGAATTGCGCCTTTTGTGCTGCGTTGAGCCCCTCTACCGGTCCATCGAGTATGGCATCGTCGGGAACTGCTTTGGGTTCAAATTTTGAACAGGCTATAACACCGCAAATGATCAAACCTGTGAGTAGGGAGAATCGGATGGTATTGTTGATTGTCATGCTCGGCTAATGTTTTTGTCCTGATCAGTTCACGATCAGCACCGGTATATGTAATTGGTGACGAACCGTATCGATGGTTTGCCCATAGATAAAGTCGAAAAAAGCTTTGTGCCCGTGTGCACCCATAATGAGCAGATCGGCTTGCTGCTCGCGACAAATCCGCACAATTTCACTCGTTCGATGTTTGTACCCTAACGCAAATGTGCAGTTGATCCCTTTTTCACGCAATTGTTGTTGATAGGTCCGCAACTGATCACGGTCATCATCGGTTTCCGTATCAGCGATATCATGCCCCAAAACCCGCGCACCGGCACTTTCCACCACATGAATCAAAATGAGTTCGGTATCAGCATGAATGTATTTCATGGCATTGGCAATGATTACATTGTCTTTGTCGCCAAAATCAAGTGCAAGCGCGATCTTCTGATAGGGTTGTAATTCTACTGCCGCAAAAGTCAGTTGCTTGTGTATACGCGTGGGTTCCGTATGCGACCGGCGGCTAAATAAGGGATAAAAAACCGTCAACAATAATAATAAAGCCAGTGCAGCGAGGAATAGAAAAATGAGTCCCTTCACCCCAACATGGTCAGTTTGCTCCACAAGTTTCATCGCTTCGTGTATCACCATATCTATATTGAGATAAAGAATGACAGTGGTAATAATTACCGATAACAAAATGAGCCAGGGCTTAATTGCGAAGCGCCCCATCATTCGCTTATTGCTCACCGCAAAAATCAGGGGAATGATGGCAAACGCCAATTGTATACTCAATACCACCTGACTGAAAATAAGCAGATCGGTCATTTTTTCTTCTCCTGCAATCAATAGGGTCACAAAGGCCGGTACCACAGCTACCGAACGTGTAATGAGTCGCCTGAGCCAAGGATTGATGCGTATTTGCAAATACCCTTCCATCACAATTTGCCCGGCCAGCGTACCCGTTACCGTACTGCTTTGCCCGGCAGCGATCAGCGCAACGGCAAAAAGTATCGGGGCTATAGCCGAACCTACTAAAGGTGCCAGCAACTGATGCGCTTCTTCGATACTACCGATATCGGTCATGCCATTTTGATAAAAAACGGCTCCGGCCAATATGAGAATGGCTGCATTGACAAACAAAGCCAGATTGAGGGCAATTGCACTATCAAAAAAATTCCAACGGATGGCCTTGCGTTTCGATTCCTCGTCGTCACCTATCCTGCGGGTTTGAACCAGGGCGGAATGCAAGTAAAGATTGTGGGGCATTACGGTAGCCCCAATGATACCGATTGCAATGTAGAGGGCATCCTGATCGGGTAATGCCGGCATTATTCCTTTGGCAATTGCGCCCCATGCAGGTTTCACTAAAAATAACTCTATGGCAAAAGAAGCGAAAATGATCACGATCAGCGAAATGATGAAAGCCTCCATTTTACGGATACCCAGTTTTTGTAAATACAGGAGGAGAAAGGTATCAAAGATGGTAATGCTGACCCCATAAATCATGGGTAGACCAAACAGCAGATGCAACCCAATTGCCATGCCAATGATCTCGGCCAGATCGCACGCTGCAATGGCAAGTTCGGCAAGTATCCATAAACAGAAATTGATGGCCGGTGGATATGTTTCGCGGTTAACCTGCGCAAGATCGCGTTTGTACACGATACCCAAACGAGCACACAACGATTGCAAGATGATGGCCATGATATTACTCATTACCAAAACCCAAATCAGCGCATACCCGTATTTGGCCCCACCGGCAATATCCGTCGCCCAGTTGCCGGGATCCATATACCCGACGGAGACCAGATACCCGGGACCAAAAAAGGCGAAAATTCTTTTCCAAACCGATTGCTGATTGATGGTATTCACACTGGCATTTACATCCTCGAGGCTTTTACCCGGCATAAGCAAAAAAAGTTTTTCTGATAAAAAATAAAAGTTAGACTAATCTAACTTTTAAACAAAGATAATTAATTTTTGTAATCCGTAGATTTTTTTTATTTTAAAAGAATGAAACGGTATGCGCTTGTCCTATTCACGCTAATGATCAGCGCAACGCTTTTCGCACAAGAGCAGGTTAAAAATGAGTTGGGATTGGGTATCGGACGGATCTGGTATTTTTCCACAGCCGACTATGGTTATTACCGGCTCAAAAGTGTTGTCGGGGGGCGCAGTAAATTGTATCCGGTAAATGCACCCTATTTTTCTCCCGACGGACTGATAGCCTTTCAACAACATTCAACTTCACTTCCCGCTCTTTCGTATATGCGTGTGTTGTATAGAAATTTATCCTGTCGGCTGATTGGGCAATATAGTTCCGCAAAGGATACAATACATGATGGCATGGGTTGGCCACATTCTATTGAGCGGCCAATAAAAAATTACCGCCAAAGAAATTATTATCTGCAGTTTGGGCTAACGTGCAGTATGTTGAAAAATGATCCGGTCAGCCCCTTTATCGGACTGTCATTCGCTATTGACCGTGATGTCATCAGAAGCATTCCCGATCGAACTGATGAAATAAAAGAAGAGGCATGGTCGGACGAAATGAATTTTAAGCCTGTATTATCCGGCGGTGCGTTTGTAAAAATTTCGCGCAACATTGGGGTTCGCTATGAAGCAGCACTCGCAACTGACGGACAAGTGTTAATGCTTTCCCCCATCAACCAGTTGGCACTCACTTATTCATTTTGACCATCGCATGAATGAAGGAGCGAAGCCAAAAGTCATATTCATGGCAGGATTACCGAACATGAATCATCGCCATTATCCTTTGTACTCACCCCATACAGCCCGCAACACATTGGCGATTTCACCGAGGGTGCAATGCTGCTCAACCGCTTCAATGACTGCAGGCATCAGGTTTTCATCAGATAACGCGATGGCGCGGATCTTCTCGAGTTTTTCGCTTACCTGCACCTGATCGCGGTTTTCTTTGAAGACTTTCAATCGGTCGACCTGTTCATCTTCTACCGCAGCATCGATTTTCATGATGGGCGTTTCCGTGATCTCGCGACTGATGTATTTATTGACCCCGACAATTATTTTCTCACCCCGCTCTATCGCTTGCTGATAACGGTAACTGGAGGATGCGATTTGCTCTTGTATGAAACCCTGTTCGATAGCACTCACGGCACCACCCATCACATCAATTTTTTGTATCAACAAAGTCGCCTCCCGCTCCACATCATCGGTTAGTGTTTCAATAAAATAGCTACCTGCAAACGGGTCAACGGTATCACAAATACCACTTTCTTCGGCAATGATCTGTTGGGTACGTAAGGCCACTGCCGCAGCCTGTTCTGTAGGTAAACTCAGCGCTTCATCGTAGCCATTGGTATGCAGACTTTGGGTGCCGCCTAATGTAGCCGCCAGTGTTTGCACAGCCACACGCACGATATTGTTCATCGGTTGTTGCGCGGTAAGGGTACTGCCACCGGTTTGGGTATGAAAACGCAACTTCTGTGCCTCGGGATGTGTAGCGCCCAATTCGGATGTAATTTTTGCCCACATCCTCCGTGCTGCCCTGAATTTGGCCACT
>CAZFKA010000071.1:0-8861 GCA_964519155.1 uncultured Bifidobacterium sp.
GCGTAAAACCGGTCAAAATGATTTTTCATCGACACGATCAGAATCCGATCGGGTGGAGCTTGTTTCTGGTGTATTTGAACAACGAACGATTGGGAGCCCGATTTGTGTGCTGATCAAAAATGAGGATCAACAGGTAAACGACTATACGCATTTAAAGAATGTCTTCCGTCCCGGTCATGCTGATGCCGCCTATCATCAAAAATATGGGCATCGCGATCATCGCGGCGGTGGCAGAAGTTCGATACGAATCACAGCCGCCATGGTTGCCGCGGGCGATATTGCCAGGCAGTATGTACAAATGATGACGAAAATCGACGTTTTGGCCTTTGTATCGCAGATCGGCCCGATCAGTATGCCTGAACCTATACCCTGTCCTACCCGTAGTACCATTGTTCGTTCTGCCGTGAAATGTCCTGACGAAAAAACCAGTGCCGACATGCAAGCCTTGATCAATGAAGTCAAATTGCAGGGCGATACACTTGGCGGTAGTATTCGTTGTGTAGTGAAAAATGTTCCTGCCGGTTTAGGCGAACCTGTTTTTGGCAAAATGCAAGCTGCACTTGCCCATGCAATGCTGAGTATCAACACGGTGAAAGGCTTTGCCTACGGCGACGGTATTGAAAGTGCAGCCATGAAAGGTAGTGTGCACAATGATCCTTTTATCCATAAAAATGGGCAAGCCGGTACGCTAAGCAATCATCATGGTGGTATCCTCGGCGGCATCAGCAGTGGAGAGGATATCCGTTTTCAGTTGTGGTTTAAACCCATTTCGAGTATACAACAAGAACAACAAACGCTGAATACGGAATTGCAAACGGTTTCGTTAAACATCGGTGGACGGCATGACGTGTGTGCCGTACCGAGGGCGGTTGCAATTGTTGAAGCGTATACCTGGATCATACTCGCCGATCTCTATCTGCAAAACCAAATTTCAACCATAGAAAAATGAAAAACATTCTCCTCATCGCCTTGAGCGTTTTGAGCCTCATTGCTTATGGACAAAAAAAGAAAAACAAAAAATTAAGTCTGGAACAACAGGTAGAGCAGGCACGCAAACAACAAGCCGAAGCACAGGCTCATTTTAATGACAAGCCGCTCACACTGATTGGGGCCAAGCTGCCAACGTTCAATGTACTGACATCAAAAGAACTTTTATTTTTTGACACCAGTGCCGCCAAAAACAAACCATTGATCCTTGCATTGTTTAACCCCGGTTGCGATCATTGTCTTACGGCCGCCAAGCAATTTTATGCACAACGTGAACGGTTCAAAGATGCAACTGTGCTGTTCGTAACCGGTAATAACTTGTGGGGTAACCTGAAAGAATTTATGGAGATCGGTAAGATCAATCTGGAGGGTATCGACAATTTTGTGATTGCCGCCGATCATTCGGATGTACTGAAAGACCTTTTTGAATACAGTGGAATTCCGCAGGTTATGATTTACAACAAAGATAAAATACTGACTCAGAAATACTATCAGGACATCTCTATCGACAGTGTGATACATTATATGAACAAATAAATTATTTTTACGAAAAGTAAGGATTATGTTTTTTCCGATTGGCGATATCAATATCAAGTCAGGTGCGAAGCCGGTGTTTACCTGGCTTTTTTTAGCTGCCAATATTGCGGTATTTATTTATCAATTGATATTGCCCCAGCCGGAAAGCGCACAACTGATGTATGACTATGCCTGTATCCCGGTCGAAATCACAAGAGGTAAAGATTTGTATACCTTGTTGAGTTGTACATTTCTTCACTCAGGCTGGCTGCATATCATTTTCAATATGTTGTTTATGTGGATCTTTGCCGACAATATCGAAGCCACGATCGGTAATTTCAAGTTTTTGTTATTTTATCTTGCCGGTGGACTTGTGGCCTCCTTGTCGCATTGTTTGTTGAATATCAACAGTGCCATACCTTGTGTTGGTGCCTCGGGGGCTATTGCGGCGTGTTTAGGTGCTTACCTCGTTATGTACCCTTTTTCGAAGATCAAGATCTTTGTTGTTTTTATTTTTAGCAGTATCCAAATTCCGGCATTTTTATTTCTGGGCTTTTGGATCGCTAAAGATATTTTGTCGGGTGTGCATGTTTTGGGCACAGCAGCTTCCGGTACAGCTTATTGGGCGCATATCGGTGGATTTATTTTTGGTGCGGTGTGTGGTTTACGATTCAGGGACAAAGCCAAAACGATGGAATTTCATACATAAAAAAAGCCCTTCTTTCGAAAGGCAGTTTAAAGCGGGGACTCCGATGGGTCTCGAACCCACGACCCTCAGAACCACAATCTGATGCTCTAACCAACTGAGCTACGAAGTCCGTTTAGGGAGAGCAAATATAGGGTAATAAATAACGTAATACAAAAATTGTTGATCCAATCAAAAAAAAAATAGGGGCATGGAACGGTTTTTGCAACAGCATTGCTGAAAAAAAACAAACCACTAACGGAATTAATTTTTATTATATTTATATCATGAAAAAAATACTGCTTTTTCTCCCCTTGCTGATGCTGCTGTTTAACCGGCCACTTACGGCGCAGCAAACCGAAAAATATTCGCGTGTGAAAATCCTCCTACAGGGTAAGAACATGAGCGAGATCGCTGCTTTGGGTCTTGCCGTCGATCATGGCGAGTATATCAAAAATGTCAGTTTTACAACCGATCTTTCAGCCTCGGAGATCAGTGTATTGCAACAACATCAAGTCGCCTATGAAGTACTGATCGATGATGTGGTTCTCCATTATATCCGGCAACAAAACGATCATTATCCCGAAGCGAAAAAGAACAGGGCCACCAACTGTACCCCGGCATTCACCTATGCCACACCGGCAAATTTCGATTATGGCAGCATGGGGAGTTACTACACTTATCAGGAAATTCTGAATCATCTTGATTCACTGGCTTCCAAATTTCCGGCACTGGTAAAAGCCAAAGCCCAGATCGATACATTTAAGTCGATACAAAACCGACCGATGTATTGGATGAAAATTTCCGACAATCCCAATATAGACGAAAATGAACCTGAAGTATTGATGACAGCCGTGCATCATGCCCGTGAACCGATGGGTATTACCCAACTTATTTTCTTCATGTATTACCTCTGCGAAAATTACAATACCAATGCTGAGGTGAAATATTTTGTTGACAATGCAGAAATCTACTTTATCCCGATTGTCAACCCCGATGGATATTACTATAACCAGACCACCAACCCGGGCGGCGGAGGCATGTGGCGTAAAAACCGTCGACCCAATGCCGGTGGAACATTCGGTGTTGATTTAAACCGCAATTATGGTTACTTCTGGGGATACAATAATGTAGGTTCTTCACCTACCCCCTCTTCAGATACTTATCGCGGAACAGCAGGTTTTTCAGAACCGGAAACCCGGGCTGTCAAATGGCTTTGTGAGCAACACCAGTTTCGTATGGCTTTGAATTATCATACCTATGGCAATCTGTTGGTGTATCCATGGGGTTATACCGATTCAAATACACCGGATTCGATGCAGTATCACCAGTATACGAAAGCCATGACCAACTATAACCGCTTTGTGTATGGTACCGGCACCGAAACCGTTGGATATACGACGAATGGCGACTCTGACGACTGGATGCACGGTGAAACCAATACCAAAAACAAAATTATTGCCATCACACCTGAAGTGGGAGAAAGTTCTTATGGATTTTGGCCTCCTCAAGCCGCCATTTTACCCTATTGCAATTTGAACATGCACACCAATATGAATTTTATGCGTTGTGCTTTGAGTTATGCAGACTGTGATGATATTGGTAGCCGATTTGTAACACCTGCTTCGGCGCGAGCCAAATATATGTTGTTCAATAAGGGTATGCAAAGTAATGCGGTGTTTACAGTTAGTATCATTCCACTCACCGCTAATATTATTGCGGGCAGCCCCAAATTGTATACCAACCCACCCTTTATGACTACGCTTGTCGATTCTATTAGCTTTACCATCAATCCCGGTACTGTACATGGTGACGAAATTAAATATATACTCCGGATCAATAATGGTGCTGTTAATTATGATGATACGGTTTCGAAAATTTTTGCAACCTATGTGCAAACCGAACTGGTCAGCGATTGCAATACCATGAGCGGATGGACAGCCACAGGCAGTTGGGGAAACAGTACACAGTATTTTAAAAGTCCAACAGCATCCTTATCGGAAAGTCCGGCGGGCAATTACAGCAACAATGTAAACTCGAACATCCGTACGACTCTGCCGGTAAATTTGACGCTTGCCACGAAAGCTGAGCTTAAATTCAATATCAAATGGTACGCCGAATGTAATCTCGATTATCTGCAAGTAAAAGTGTCGAATAATAATGGAGCATCGTATAATTCAATTTGCACCCGTTATGCCATGAAGTCGGTTGCTACTGCCATAGCCAATCAACCCGCTTATGATGGTGTGCAATGGGAGTGGCAATATGATGAAGCTAATCTGGATGCTTTTGCGGGACAAAATATTTTACTCCGTTTCGATTTTGTTTCAGATGCTGGTCTCACAAAAAATGGATTTTTCCTCGACGACATAAAAATCGAAACCATTCAAAGTATCGGATTCCCTTTATCGTTCTCCTTGTCGGGCGTGCAGCTCGAAAGTGAAGCCTGCGATGTAAAAGTGAAATGGACCAGTTACGATGAAGAAAATATCGATCATTATCTGATCGAGCGGAGTGATGTCAATGGAGTTTTTCACACGGTGGGACAAGTGTCACCGCAGACCCGTCAGGAGCGCACCCGTCAATACGAATTTATGGATCGCAGCGCCAATGGTAATAGTTTTCAGTACCGGGTACGTGCCATCAATTTTGCCCGCGAAGAAATGCTGAGCGCTGTTAGCAGTATTCAGCCTGATTGTAACGGTCTTCCTGTTCGGGTATATCCGAATCCTGCAAAAGAGGAAACCAATATTTTGTTGAGTAGTGATAAAGCCACTCAATATTCGATCAGGGTAACTGATCTGTTGGGCAAAACAATGTATGCAAGTCAGGTTTCTGTAAATAACCAATCAACGATCATCAAACTCAACACCAACGACTGGGCGGCAGGTCAATATATTTTATTGATACAAAATGGAACAAGCAATCAGGTGATCCGGCTCGATAAACTGGATCAATAAGCCGGGCAAGGGTTGTGAGAACTCAATGACCTCCTCTCTGTTCAGCTCTTAATTGTTTGGCCGTTTTTGAACTGCCATCATGACTCCATCCGGGTGCGTCAAAAATGTAATGGAATATTTGCCCGATAGTGAGATTTTTTTTTCGCAGGTCGGCAATCAGGTGCATCCATTCGTGAAAAATGATGTGTATCGGATGAAAGGGCTTATCCGGATTCTTGGTTAACCCATATACCGGTTCTTCGTCAGGCAATTCCTGCTGAAAAGTACCCCATAATTTATCCCAAATAATGAGGGTCATCCCCATATTTTTGTCCAGATAAATGATATTGCTCGCATGGTGCACCCGGTGGTGGGAAGGGGTGACAAAAATAGCTTCAAACCAAACCGGCATTTTACGTACATAACGGGTATGCACAATAATACCATAGATCTGACAGACAGCGTCCATCAACAAAATATCGAGGGGTTGAAAACCGAGTAAAACGAGGGGGATAAAAAACCAGCACGATACAAAAGGTCTGAACACGGAAGAGCGGAAACCAGTGGTAAGATTATATTCCTGCGACGAATGGTGAGTGACATGTACGGCCCACAGTAAGCGGCAATAATGTTCGCTACGATGTTCGAAATAGAAACAGAGATCCACACCAAAAAACAACAGGATCCAATATACAACTTGATGGGCTTGCCAAAAATCAGTTGGCACTGTATGAAATGAAAAAAACCACCCCAATAAAGCCAATACAGCCACTTTTACACTGAGGCCCAAAGCAGTATTGGCAATATTCAGCCAGAAATTAATCAGGGTTTCTTTGACGGTGTAAAATCGGTTTTTCCGATAATTACTTACCAGCACTTCAAGGGTGATGAGGATAGCGTAAAATGGTGTCGAAACTGCCAGGAGCCAGTTATTCCTCAGATACTCACTTAAAGTTGCATACATTTTATACGGTCATTAATTCCTTCTCCTTATTGGAACAATGGTGATCGGTTTCGCTGATCTTTTTATCGGTCATTTGCTGAATAGTGGCTTCAGCATCTTTGGCCAGATCTTCACTTAATCCGTCCTTCTGCAATTTTTTGATCGCCTCCATGCTGTCACGACGAATATTGCGGATGGCCACTTTGGCATGTTCACCTTCTGCCATAACTTTTCGCACAAATTCCTTCCGACGTTCTTCGGTCAGTGGAGGTAAATACATTTTAATGATCACCCCATCGTTTTGTGGCGTCAGTCCGATATTGGCTGCCATGATCGCTCTTTCAATCGGGGCAAGCATATTTTTTTCCCACGGTTGCACCGTAATCGTACGTGCGTCAACGATGGTAATATTCGAAATTTGAGATAAAGGTGTGGGTGCACCATAATATTCAGCCGTGATGCCGTCAAGCATTTGTGGTGAAGCCTTACCTGCCCGAACCTTCAGCAATTCAGCCTCGAGGTGGGCAATGGCCTTTTTCATATGATCTTCGGCATGGCTCAATATTTTTTCAAGATCTGTCATGAAGTGCTTTTTTTAGCCTGCAAATTTAAGGTGAACTCTGTTACCGCGTAGAGATTTTTTTAAAATAAAAAAACCGACATCAGGTACTGAATGTGTAATTTTGCCTGATGAAGGCAAAAAAACTGACACGATTTGCGGCGATCAAAACCTTTCCGAATGTATTTGAATTTCCGGAGCATATGGGTGAAAAATGGTCCGGTGTTTTTGAAAATCATCATCCAACCGTATTGGAATTAGCTTGCGGCAAAGGTGAGTATACTGTACAAATGGCAAATGCCTTTCCGGAAAAAAATTTCATTGGCGTGGATATAAAAGGCAACCGCATGTTTGTGGGTGCGCAAAAAGCCTTACAGGGAAATATCCGAAATGTATGTTTTTTGCGTATCCGAATCGAAAATATTCTGCAGTACTTTTTACCCCATAGTATCAGCGAAATCTGGATCACGTTTCCGGACCCTTTTCTGCGCGATTCAAAAGCGAAAAATCGTTTGACCCATCATAAATTTCTGGCGATATATCAACAATTGCTTGTTCCGGGTGGAGTGATCCATCTCAAAACCGATTCGACTGAATTGTACGAATTTACACGCGAAATGACCACTCATCACCAATGCCGGATCATCAGCGACATAAATGACCTATACAGCCATGGTGTTCCTGAGTTTCCCTTGAATATTCAAACTTTTTACGAAGGCATGCATCTGGCCGACCAGCGCAAGATAAAATACATCAGCTTTCAGCTTCCCGACAAAACTATTGTTGTGCCCCCTAAAAAGAAATTGAATGAAGAAACCACTGTTTGATGATGATGAATTTTATGTCAATGACAGCGGTTTGTATGTGTTCACCGAATCGTATTTGTTGAAACGTGGATATTGTTGCGGCAACGGTTGTTTGCATTGTCCATACGACTATAAAAATGTTGTGGATGAAGAAAGGAAAAAGCGATTAAGGCAAAAACGCGATACCCTAAAACTTAACGATCATGAAAACGGAAAATGATATTGGCTGGATCGAAAAGGTGTTTGAATTGGTACGAAAAATACCCAAGGGCAAGGTAACAACCTATGGCTTTATTGCCGACCATATTGGCGTCAAGGCCACATCGCGTATGGTGGGTTGGGCCATGAATGCCAGTCACCGGGCCAAACCCAGGGTACCGGCTCACCGGGTTGTCAATCGCAATGGTGTATTGACCGGCAAACATCACTTTGCCAGTCCGACACAGATGCAAGAACTGCTCGAGGCGGAGGGCATTGAAGTGAAGGAAGACAAGATCGTAAACTTCAAAGCCCATTTGTGGGAACCATCATGAAGGCAAAACATAAAAATCAGGTACTCGATACCGCTTGGCTTGAGCAAGAGTTTTTCGACGATGTGCACCTGACGGGTATTGTCAGTGCGTCGGAATATTACCGTTTGGTTTCATTTATCAATCAACGATTGGGTTTGAATTTTGTAAAAAATCATGAACTTGACATTCTGATGAATGGAGTGATCTATCCGGTATTTGCGTATAAAGACAATGAAAAACTGATTGAACACTATATTTTTTGCAATCGGCGCAAAACGAATTATATGATGACTGATGCACGCAATATCGACTTTATCTGGATGATGAAGGGTAATCTGCAATACCAACCGGAGATCACGCGACTGAGGGAATTGCTCAAAAAGGTAGAAGGTGTTGATTTTTCCTTCAACTTTCAGCCAAGCGCCTTAAAAATGAAACAGTTACTGATCATCTAAAACATTTTTACATTTTAAAAAAAACCATTACTTTTAACCCTGAATTAAACCCGTTTATGATGTTACGCAACGCCCTTATACTTTCCGTACTTTGTCTTTTCGCCTTTGCATCATGCAAAAAAACCGGTCCGGCAAAAGCCTGTTTCGATTTTTCGAAGGAGAAAGCAAAAGTGGGCGATACAGTTTACTTGCTGAACTGCTCCGAAAATTATTCAAAATTCATCTGGATTGAACTGGGAGGGTATATGGACAGTGTTAATCGCCATACTTACCTCGTACCGGGCGCCACAGGCACCTTCGATGTATTGTTGTATGTTGGCAAAAACGAATACACTTCCGCCAATTTCGGCGATTTCAGTCTTGAGAAAAAACAACTGATTGTCGAATAATTCGCGACCTTACGGTTGATTACTCATTGTGGATCATTCTGCTAAACATCCGTTTTATCTTCCGCTGCTA
>CAZFKA010000071.1:8871-13427 GCA_964519155.1 uncultured Bifidobacterium sp.
CGTTCTCATAGCGGGGATGTTTTTAGGATTCAAAATCGCCGTATCGTATCTCAATGGAAACACCCGCTACCTGACCGTCAAAAAGGGAGATACGCATCTTGACGAACTTGTAAAACTCATCGCCGACAAATATGTTGACTCGCTGGATATACAGCAATTGTACGAAAATGGTGTTGAAGGGATACTCAGTTCTCTCGATCCGCATACTGTTTATATTCCGCCGCAGGAAACTGATCAGGTTAATGAAGAACTGGAAGGCAATATTTTCGGGATCGGTATTGAATTTTATATTTACCGTGACACTATACATGTATTATCGATACTGGAAAACAGTCCGGCCAAAAAACAACATATCACACCCGGCGATTTGATCCTGGCTATTGACGATAGTATTGTTGCAGGCAAAAAACTGAACGACGAAGACGTGATCGGTCTAATCAAAGGTAAAAAAAATACATTCGTTGCCCTGCGTATTCAAAAACCCGATGGACAAAAACTTACGCTGAAACTCGAAAGACAAACCATCATCAACAACAGTATCGTGGCGGCATACGTCGTACCGCAACATCAGGAGATCGGGTATATCGCGATCAAGATCTTTTCAGAAAATACCCATCAGGAATTTAAAGAGGCTTTAGCGGCACTCAAGAAGCAGAACATTTCGAAACTCATCATTGATGTACGCGACAATCCGGGTGGCTATATGGATGCAGTAACGGCTATACTCGACGAACTGATTGCCGGTGAAGATACACTGCTGAGTACGCGCAACAAAACAGACAATGAAGTGGTGAAATCGCAGGAAACCGGTATGTTTGAACAAGGGGCTGTTTGTGTACTCATCAACGAAAATTCGGCATCTGCCAGCGAAATACTGGCCGGTGTGATACAGGATCTCGACCGCGGTCCGGTAATCGGCTCAAGAAGTTATGGCAAAGGACTTGTGCAGGAACAGTTTACGTTACCCGACCATGCGGCTATCCGTATCACCATTGCAAGATATTACCTGCCCAGTGGACGTTGTATTCAAAAAGACTATAGCCATGGCAAAACCGAATACCAACTCGAAATTTATGAACGAAATCATTCTTCAGTATTGGCGGACACGACGCAGAACAAACGAAAAAAACCAACATTTTATACCCGAAAAAAACGTATCGTGTATGGAAATGAAGGGGTGATGCCTGACGTGGAAGTGTTTCCGAAAAACGAAAGAAGTGATGCCTATGATTCGGTATACCATTACAATTTAGTTGAGCTCTTTGCGTCAAACTATTATTATTTTCATAAAAAAGATTTCTCAGCCTATACCACCGCTACACAATTCGATGGAGGCTTTGAGATCAGTCAGGAAATTGACCGAGCACTTTTTGATTACCTGCATGCCAGGGTGGGTAGTTTCACTACCTTGATGTATCGAATATTTAAACCCCAACTTGACACCTTGCTCAAAGCAGAATTCGGCAAGCTGCATCTCAGCAACAGCGTGCGGGTAATGATACTGAATCGTAACGATGAGGTGATCAAAGAAGCCATCAGGCAACTTCAACACCCTCAGGCCCTTTCATAAATTTGAAATGTATAATCGAAAGGATTTTTTTCGTCACGTTCGTGAAATTCACTTCTGCTTAAATGCCAGGTTCTGCGTTCGTGAAGGGTGAAAAAGGCATCCCCATGCTCAATCTCCGTATGCACCAGGGTGAGATAAATACGGTTAGCGTAAGGCTCCAGTTGATTGAAAATGGTTTCACCACCGATCACAAAAACTTCTCTCTTTCCAACGCAATGCGAGAGTACTTCGGGCAGCGAGTGCATGACCAGCACACCGGGAGCTGTAAAATCGAATGAATGAGTGATCACAATATTCTCGCGAAACGGAAGAGGTCTGCCTATAGAGGCATAGGTTTTTCGGCCCATGACAATCGGATACCCGGTTGTGAGCTTTTTAAAATACTGGAGATCGGCCGGCAAATGCCAAGGCAATTTGTTGTCGACGCCGATCACATGATTGAGTGAGACGGCAACGATAAAGGAAATATTCATGTTCTTTTTTTTATGTATTCCATCTTTTTTTGATCCGGAATACGGTTAGGTTATTTGACTCCGTTACGGTGGAAATCATACCGATACTATACCTTTGATATGTGGATGGGCTTCGTAATTTTCGAGTGTAAAATCTTCAAACATAAAATCATCTATCTCTCTCCTTTCCGGGTTGATCCGCATTTGCGGCAAAGGGAAAGGTGTTCGGCTGAGTTGTAACTTCACCTGTTCAAGATGATTGGTGTAAATATGTACATCGCCAAACGTATGAACAAAATCACCCGGCTCCAGATCACACACATGCGCGATCATCAGGGTAAACAAAGCATAGGAGGCGATATTAAACGGTACACCCAGAAAAACATCTGCACTGCGCTGATACAATTGGCAACTGAGTTTACCATTGGCTACATAAAACTGAAATAATGCATGACACGGCATAAGGGCCATATCGGCTAACTCTCCTACATTCCAGGCACTGATGATCATCCGTCGACTGTCGGGGTTGGTTTTGATCTGGTGGATGACATCTTTCAATTGATCGTAGGTGCGCCCGTTCGCTCCTGTCCAACTTCTCCATTGTTTGCCATACACAGGGCCAAGATCCCCCTTATCGTCAGCCCATTCATCCCAGATTCTAACACCATGATCTCGCAGGTATTGTACATTGGTATCGCCTTTGATAAACCACAACAACTCGTAAATGATCGATTTCAGATGCAGCTTTTTGGTTGTCAGCAGCGGAAAGCCTTTGGCCAGATCAAAACGCATCTGATATCCGAAGGTGCTGATGGTGCCGGTACCGGTACGGTCAGCCTTGCGGGTTCCATGGTCGAGGATATGGTTAAGGAGAGACAAGTATTGTTGCATATTGTAAAACTAAACTGCTTTAGCATTCGGTCAAGCAAGCCCATCCCATTTTTTGCACACTTTCTTTTCACAACTCTTGGCCACGGTAGTGTATATTTGAAATTCAATCAGGGATTTACATGAAGAGAGGACAATTGATGATCATCTGTCTGCTTTTGGCCTCTATATTGTCATCTACACCCGGCGCAGCAAAGAAGCATAGAAAATACTTAGCTTCTGATGATTCAACTGCCATCTATAGCAAACATCCGAGTCGTCCGTTTAAATACGGTTATGCGTATACAAGACATGAAGCCGAAAAATACTTCGCATCAGATTTATCAGCATTCGGGATCCGCAATGGTGAAATAGTAGCAGACGTGGGTGCTGCCAGTGGTTGGAATGAAGGATTACTTTCTGTATTCTGTGATAGTGTTACATTTTATATACAGGACATTGATACGAATTTTGCCAATGAAGAGCAACTCGCCAAAGTGGTAAAATACTATTCTTCGCTCCGAAACACACCGCAAACAAATACGTTTATCTTAGTAATCGGGAAAAACACTGAGACCAGATTACCTGACAAAAAATTTGATAAAATTCTGGTGATCAATACCTTGCATGAAGTAAAAGCAGCCCAAAAACTGATCAATGACCTGGCAGATAAAATTAAAGATGATGGCAAAATACTGGTGATGGATTGGTTTTCAAACCGCTATAGAAAAATCATCCATAAGGGATGCAATTTGGTTGCGCAGCGACCGGATGCGTTGATCTCAAAATTCTATCGTGCGCATTTGTACCTCACCGGTATGACACAACCTGAAAACTCGTTTATCAATATACTGACCTTTGAAAAAAATCGTCAGCATGCTGATTCTTTTTACACACAACGAAAAATCTACCGTTTTATTACGGAAGAACTCGACCGCTTAAACGAGACCCTTGTCAGCAGAGATTCAATAGCAACGCAAAGAATAGGCGACTTTCTTGCACATAACCTGCCGATACTGCAGACAGTGTTCAAACCCATAACACACTACCTGAATTTCCTTATTGAAGTGTTGGTAGACAATGGTGATATTGTTTCGGAGTATAATGTGGCGAAACTCACTTTTCGACTGTTTCCCCATATGCCCGCCTCTCACGAAAATCTGATACTCGCCTTGGCGGATCTAAACCAATATGAGAAGGCTCTCGAAGCAGCGGAACGGGCGTCGCGGCAATTCCCCGATGAAGAAAACTTGAAGTTGATTATTCTTGAACTGAAGAATACGATTGACTCGATTGAAAACGCGAACTGACTTTTTAACGTCAAGCGGACGGAATTTACTATGTTAATTTGCAAAGTGCGTACACCCGCAGCTCATTGACCGTCTGCTCCGCAAAAAAGTCCGCGCAGACATAAATAATTGCAATACCGTATTACATTTATCCGCATAAAGACCCCATTAAATAGTATACTTTTGCGTCACAAAAAATACATTTCAACATGAAAATAGGCATCGTCTGTTATCCCACTTTTGGCGGCAGTGGCGTATTGGCAACCGAATTGGGTAAAGCACTTGCCGATAAGGGGCATATCGTTCACTTTATCAGTTACCAGCTACCCGTTAGGCTCGATGCCTTTCACCCAAATATCTTTTATCATGAAGTAACGG
>CAZFKA010000072.1:0-13394 GCA_964519155.1 uncultured Bifidobacterium sp.
CCGACTGCACACGCTATCCGTACACCGACGAAGATGTATTGCTCAAACGACAAGCCTTAACGATTAAAAATTCGGAGGTTTGTCCTGCGGTATTCTTCATTTTGGAGAAACTGAGCAATGCCTGATTATTTATAACATCAATTGTATCGCCTTGCTGAAGCGGATTTGCGACAGGTTTGTAACAAACAGGCCCTCCGTGCAACGTTCATCTCGTTGATCGACAAGATAGCAATACGTTCAAAAAATAGTCGTTTCGTCAGGGATCAATATGCGTATTGCATAGTGTCAACAAAAATGAAAAGCATTCTACTGCATCGGCATCATCGGTTGAATACAACTCAAACGATTTCCCTCGGTATCGGTAAACGAAATCACGGTGCCAAAGCCGGGTATTTCCATGGGTTCGCCAATCAGTTGTCCGCCATTAGCCTCTATGTCGCGCATGGCAGCCTGCAGGTCATTGACCCCAATCACCAGCGAAGGCCCGAGATGCGCACCATCGGCTGGTCGCGGGTAAAAACCACCATTGATCGCACCCGGGTTTTTGATCATTCCCTGAGCATCGGTTTCTGTGGTTGTCGCCAATACATAATTGCCCATTTCTTCACCCAGGGCTTGCGTCTTCCAGCCAAATACTTTATTGTAAAACCGGTTCATACGGTGCGCATCATTCGACGGGAGTTCAAAGTGAACAACTGAATTCATTTGTTGCATAATCATTGATTTTGATTTGTAAAAATTGAAAAACGAATATACGGAAAGTCCACGGTTGGCAGCGCCGTATCACGACTTATCTTTTACATATTCAGCATCCCCAAAAATTGTGGATCGCGGTTTCGCAGGTCGAGGCCGCCTTCGAGTACCGATTTTAAATTGACCAGATAAAACGACCAGCCACTGTCGCATCCCAGTCGGATACTGCGTTTCGATTCATCATCTGTCGGAATGCCCGATTGGGTAAGCGTAACGATACAAGAATCATTTACAAGTTCCAGCAAAATGTCCACTACACAATTGCCCGCAAAAGAAAATTGCAAATGATCTTTTCCATTGGCGACATTTATTTTTCCAAATTCTGTTGGCTCAAAAAGATACCAATTCCAGGCGTAGCTGTATCCGGCTTGTACAGAATCTTCAGCACCGATTGGCTCTTGATTTTCATTGAAAAAGACAGCCTTACTTAAAAACCATTTTTCAATACCAAGGGGTTTTGTCCAGGCATCATAGGCTGTTTGTATACCGGTATGTATGGCTATTTTTCGGGTAAAGGAAGTCCAGTCAAAATTGTGCATACGATTCCATCTTTTGTTCGATAAAGATAAACCGAAAAAATGCAATTAAAATAGCGCAAGGGGGATTGATCAATGAAAAAACAATATTTCAATCAGGGTGCTTGCGTTTTAGTCTTTTCGAATAAGCTGATGCTCCAACACTCGTCCGTTTTGCAATATTTGCAAGCGATAGACGCCGGTGGGCAGTACCGACAAATCATATGCGACATGATTGCCTCCTGCCCTTCCATAGATGGGTCGTTGCATCAATAGCTTTCCATCGATGCCATAGATTTGCATATCGAGCGTTGCATCATTTTGTAAAGAAAAACTGACATACATATTTTGTTGCGTGGGATTTGGATACACACGGAATGTGTTGGATGCATGGGGGCGAAAAAGATCAATGATATCGGAAATAAACTGAGCGCGACCATCTTCATCTACTTGTAAAAGCCGGTAATAATTATGCCCCGGCAAATAGTTGAAATCGGTGTACGTATAGGCTGAAACGCCATGGCCCATTTCTTGTGCTGCTTCCGGAAACTGCTTCGAAAGGGTTATGAAATCAATAGCGTTTTCACTTCTCTGCAATTCAAAATAGGCGTGTTGTTTGGCGGCAGAAATCTTCCAAAACAAATCATTCCCCGCGGCAAGCCGTCCGCTGAAATCTTCGAGCATGACGGGTAAGGGAGCATTCATAAAGGTTGATAATTTTGCAAAAGCTACACGGCTTACTCCTCCCATAAGCGAAAACGATCCACCGGCATACAGTTCGGATCCCATGCCCGCCAATGCATACACGGCCCCACTGCCTGCGTTAGGATTCCAGGTCGGATGCGCTGTTCCATTAAGCGTAAGGAGACGGGCAATTCTATTACGGGGCTGCCCACCAATACTGGTAAAATTACCGCCAACATACAGATCGCCACCCAGCATCAAGAAAGTATTCACCTGTGCACTGGCGGACGGATTAAAAGCGTCGGCAATTCCACTTCCCATCGCACTCACACGTGCAATACGGGTGCGAACCTGTCCATTGACTTGTGTAAACAAACCACCGATATACAATGCTGATCCGTCGAGCAGCATGCACAGTACGGTGGCACCGGGATTGGGCAACCAGGAATACACCAGCGTTCCGTTCCCGGTGGTATTGACCTTTGCGAGATTATTGATCGCTAAACCATTGACCGAACTAAACGAACCGCCCACCAACAAAGTACCATTGTACAATGCCAGTGCATTCACCGTTCCGTTTACATTTGGATTCCAGGCTGCATCGGTGGCGCCATTACCGACAAGGGGTAATTTCGCGAGACGATTTCTGGTCAGGCCGCTCATGGAAGTGAATATCCCCCCAACATACAAATCATTTCCGTCTTTGAGCATCACATTTACCGTACTATTGGCATTCGGATTCCACAGAGCATCACAAGCACCTGAAACGGCATCTACCCGACCGATATAGTTTTTACTGAGTCCACTGAGTGTGGTAAATTGTCCACCGACGTATAATTCGTTTCCACTCAGCAACATCGATGATACTTGTCCATTGGCCTGGGCTGTCCAGTTATTGTCCGGCATCCCATTATCATTGATTTTCGCAAGGTTGCTCCGGCTTAGCCCACCAATAGAAATAAATTCACCGCCTACGTACAAATCACTGCCATCGAGTGCCAAAGTATGAATATAGTTGTTGGTGTTCGGATCCCAACTCGCATCGGGCAAACCACTTCCATTGATACTGACCTTGGCGATATTGTTTCGTGGAAATACACCCACTGAATCAAAATCTCCAGCCACAATCAAATCGGCACCGCTCATCACCATGGCATACACCGTTCCTGTACTCACATTCGGATGCCAGGTCGCATCTGCTGCTCCTCCTCCTCCGGTACTGATCTTAGCCAAACGGTTGCGGGTTTGCCCGCCGATCTGTGTAAAATGTCCACCCACCATGAGATCTGATCCGTTTATCAGTATTTGATGCACACTCGAATTAGCATTCGGATTCCAACTGAGATCTGCTGTTCCACTGCCCATTGTACTCAAACGGGCAATTCGGTTACGGCTTTGGCCGCCGATTTGCGTATAATCGCCTCCCACATAGATATCTGAGCCCGATACCAACAAACAATTGACATTGCCATTCGCGTTCGGATTCCATACGGCATCAGTTGCTCCTGATATAGCATCGAGCCGGGCAATTTTATTGCGCGACAAACCTCCGATGGTCACGAAATTTCCACCGGCATATACTGAAGCTCCATCAATCGCGATGGCTCTCACATTGTGCGAAGCCCCCGGATTCCAGAGCGGATCTGCGTTGCCGCTACCGAGTGTGCTGATCTTAGCAATCCGGGTTCGGCTTTGCCCTCCGACGATAGTAAATACGCCACCTACATAGAGATCGTTTCCGCTGATTGCCAGCGAGTAAACAACATCATTGGCGTCCGGGTTCCACACCGGATCCAGTGCGCCCGATGGTAGAATATGGGCTAAATGGTTTTTAAACACCAAAGTTGCCGAATCGGTAGCGATATAGGTAAAATTGCCACCGATAAACCAACCTCCCGCTCCATCCGGCACCGCTGCCTGAATAATACCGGCCGGACGACAATACGCTAAGTTGGGCTGGGTATTGGTGGTAGTGATTTTGGCGCCAAATCCCGTTGGTGGTCCCACATAACTAAAGGAACCGCCGATGTACTGATTAAAGCCGTCAGACTGTACCGCGTACACCGTACCATTGGTAATGGCATGGTTATAGGCCGCATAGGGATTTTGGGCAGCCAGGCTATATATCGAAAAGACAAATAGCCACAATGGAAGAAAAAATTTCATAAGCATTCAAAGGTTTAGGAGAGCCGGGGTTAAGCAGTCGCTTTATGGAAATTAAAATTATCTTACGTTCGGCAAACAAGTAACTGTGTTTTAGTAAACGACTATTGTGCACCCACAAGTGATGGTAAAAAATAGATAAGTGATGAAAGCTTATATGGAACTCCCTGCTAAAAACGAATGGCTCGCTGTTGCTGTAGCTATCGGGTCACGATGAGTTTGCCAACCCGTTGACCGGTATGTACAACATAGATCCCTTGTTGATATCCTGTAATGTCGATTCGATCGTTGGCCGCATACTTACCCACGCAACGACCGCTGAGATCAAAAATGTCGATGGGTTCACGGGCGTCCGGTAAAAAAATATGGTCGCCGGCCGGGTTAGGTACAATTCGCAGATTGCTGAGTGCTTCCCCAGGCTCGGTGATACTGAGCGCAGCGGGGTCGAGTACCGTAAAAGGATGATTGCAGGTCATACCGTTCAGGGTAATGCTATATGTCCAGGTACCATACTGAGGGTTAGCCGGTAAAGTATATTGCCAGTACCAATACGATGCGACGTAATACTGGGGTGGTATATGATTCCAGGTAGCGAATATGCTGTTGTCGGGTCTCTTAACGGTATATGTAGCTGACAGATTGGTGAGTTGGTCGTGAAAGTAACCGACGAAATAAATATCCTCACCGGCCATAAAGGTATCGCGACGGTTTGGCGTATGGAGGGCCGGACAATTGTTGTAAACCGGCGGAGCGTCGTGGGTAAAAGCGGCATTGATACCGGGATCGTAATAGGTTCGCGGCGTAGCCCAAAGGTTGCTGCCACCCGGATTGCATGCTCCGGCAAACGGATCGATCACATTGCCGCCAATATCATGTAATTCGAAATGCAAATGGGGACCGGTAGATGCTCCGGAACTGGCCACCAAACCCAACTTCTCCCCGGCAACCACGCTCGCTCCTACCGGCTTTACATTGAGTGAACCGTTTTTCATGTGCCCATACCAGGCAACGGTTCCATCGCTGTGTTCCACAAAAATGGCATTCCAGTTGGGGTTCGAGAAATCGCAATTGGTATCGGTATTGCCATCATATTTGGCCACGATAGTACCCGGTGCTGCAGCGATTACTTCCACTTGTTGGGCTTGCATCATGTTCCAGTCGAAAGGCCAGAGAAAAATATCCGCCCCACCATGATTGTATCCTGTGGCAAGATCGTAAGTGCGGGTACCACAGTTAAAATCTTTGAGTTGGTTTGGATAATTTACATCGTGATCTACAAAATTCGAGATGCCGTAATACGAACAATAAGGAGAACCGGCTACCTGTTGCAAGGGCCAGGCCAAAGAAACTCTTGTCTTTTTGGGGGTTTTGTAGTTTCCGTTGGCAATAAGCCAGGCGCGGTTACGTTGTATATCGCGTTCGATGGCATCCTTTTGCGATGGAAGAATACAAGGAATTGCCGATACTTCGTAATGTCCTCCCCCATGAGCCTGCTGAGCCATCAGGGGGGTAGCAGGAAGCACAAAGAAGATGGATAGCAACACAAAACAAATGGGGTTTTTCATAGTTGGCATTTTGCGCAAAAATAGCGTCAACCCGTCAATATTTAATGCTAGAGCGAACGAAGTATTTTTTCCATTTTTCTTCCTTTGGCTAATTCGTCTACCAATTTATCGAGGTAGCGAACTTTTTGGGTTAGCGGGTCTTCGATCTCTTCCACCCGGTATCCGCATATGACACCGGTGATGAGATGGGCATTTTCATTGAGTTTAGCTTCGGCGAAAAAATCGGCAAAGCTGGTTTGACGTGCTAGTTGCTCTTGCAATTGGGTTTGGCTAAATCCACTCAGCCAGCAGATCACCTCATCGAGTTCTTCACGGCTTCTGCCCTTCTTTTCCACTTTATGCAGGTATAAAGGATACACCGACGAGAAAGTCATACGGGCGATGCGGTCGTTAGCAGCAGTTGTATTTTTCATTTTTTATGGCCCTTGAGTTTGAACGACAAGGTACAAAATGTTTGTGAGGCGGTGAAGAATTATTCAGCGGGCAACTTGTCGCATGATTTGATTCGGGCAGTACTGTATACATTAAATCGCACGGTATACACGGGCCATCAGTCATTGCGCATCTTCTCCGTCAGGCGCTATAAATGCCAATGCATCTTTCAGTTGGCTATGATCAAAATACTTTTCTTCAAGTGCAGCACTAAATACCTGAAGAATTTTACTTTCCATATTCACCACTGTTTCCATCACACCTGAATGTGATACTACGGCACATCGGCCGATGTTTTTGAAGTGTTGGATGCCCCACAACTCACCTTGTAAAAAACTTTTCACATTCATGTGTTTTAATATTGAAAGATCTTTCACTTGAATGAGAATATTCACGTGTTCAAATCCTTCCTTCAATTTTTCTTCAAAAAGTTCTTTCACCAACATCACATCCTCTTCGGTAAACGCGTCGACCAACTCCAAGGCGAGTGCGTTTTTTTTAAATTTTTTAATTTGATTGATCATGATTCGATTTTTTGCATGCAGGAATAGTAGAATCGTCCATCGACTTTTTTGCGCGTGCTGCTTTTGTTCCTTGTCTATTTTACTTGTTTAGGCAAATGTAGATTGTAGAAATTGAAGATCAAAATAGTATTCCTTTCGATTTGATTTGTCTACGTACAACATGGTCTCCCTTTGTTTGTCTAAATAGATCATCAGCGTTACGCGGTCTTTTGAGATCACCGGGCTAATAAACTTTTCTTGTTCAGCGGTCGAATGCTTAGCATAATGAAAGATGAAAACAGATTGTACGATTTGTATATTTTCGATATTATGCATGTGGAATCCTCCCATTGCATTCATTGCCTGCATTCTGCCTCCTATACCTGAGTCATCATATAAATTTCTTTCTTCGCTATAGGTATGCTGTTTAATCTCGCATTGGGTAAGGTCAACTACTATTCGCTCACCGTTTTCTATCAAGTTTTCAATCCTTGCCTTCAGCAGCGCCTCATTTGATTTTTTCGGGGAAAGGGACAAAAAGCCTTTCAATTTGCTCTTTAAATCATTCAGCATATTTCAGCATTCAACTTTTTGTTTTTCGCAGCGCCTGCACAGCACATTGCTCAACAGACCTCAAAGATAATTGTTTATCCGATTGAACCATCACTTCTTCCGATCGGTTCAACATTTGCGTCGTTGTTTCGGATGTTCAACACCGAGATGCGAATGATTGCAACATTCAGCCTGCGACACTTACAGGCGATCTTCTCGCGGTGGTGAAACTTCAGACAATAACGGCTTGTCTTTTGAAAGGGTAAACATTTTTGCGTTTATGCAAACGATCCATGTCAGCATGGAGGCAAAAGTTATTTTTTGAACGACCGGTAAATACACAATCAATGCTGTGTTGTAATACAGGATATTGTTTGCCATCACCAACAAAACATTTACCACACCGAACCATAAAAGGGCTCGCCAACGATGTTGGTATAATGCCCTTAAAGTAAGGCCCAAGGCCAGGAAGCCAAAAAAGGATGCCAGATTCGTGATAAGATCATGATCAATGTCTGTAAATAATAATAAACAGATACACATTGCGGTTATGCCAAAAATTTGAATGCTTAGAGAATATACTTTTCGCATGACGGCATACAGCGGAAAACTTACCCAAAAATAACCCAGAGAAAAACACAGGGTAAACAAGGCGATTAATGCAAGGGGTTGTGCTGCATTTTTTTGACCATTGATAGCAACCTTATTCAGCAAATTGCACCAGTAATTATGTAGCCAACTGAATCCGACTGTGCTTTTGTTAAAGGGAGAACCACCGGGATAGAGCAAGGTGGCGACGATGTAGAGCAGTATGAACAAGAGGATCCCCATCGAAGGAATTAAAATCTGAATCCGTTTAAGGGTTGCTTTGTTCATGTAAAATCGATTGCATATTGTACACAAGTTTTAAGCCGTTCATCGTGTAGGAGTAAAGGATGTTCAAATTCTCTTTGTTTTTTGAGTCTGATCTTTTTCATGATATGCTCCGACCTGACATTCACTTTTGGTGCGACGGCATATACCCGGTCAAGTTTTAGTACAGTGCAGGCGTAGCTGAGGCATCTTTGCGCGCCTTCGGTGGCAAAACCATGGTGCCAGGCACTGCGTTTTAAACGCCAGCCGATATCGATAAAAGGCAGGTCATAATTTTGTTCCGAAAGTCCGATAAAACCGATAAACGTTTCATCCACGAGTTTGTCGACTGCAAAATAGCAAAAGCTTTTTTCGGCAAATTGCTTTTTCATTCGTTCGATAAAAGCCAGGGTTTGCTCGCGGCTCGGTATAGTGGGAAAAAACTCCATCACTTCTATATCCGTATTGATCTCATGCATTTCGTCTACGTCACCCGGCTCCCATGGTCTGAAACCGAGTCTTGCAGAAGTAAAGAGATAATTTTTCATGTAGTGGTTTGGGTGGCTGGGGGGGGGGATGATGCGGGGAGTGCAGGAATACGATCTTCAGTCGATTTTAAAATGATCAATTGCTTGTCGGTCTACCTCTACCCGGTGAGGGATACACTTTAAAATTAATCATTGTTTTCACACCAAACACAGCTTTTTTTTGGGAGGAATAGCTCAGATGGTCAATTTCGCCTACTCCCCCCCTACTTTGGAGAGACGATTCGGTTTAGTCGCAACAAGCATGAATTTGAGTACTGCATACACCGACACTGTTTAAGATATCGCTTCGGTTGCCAAATTAAGATTTCCTTTTTGCATTCCCTCATCGCATCGTTTCACTGCCGATGAGTATTTGTTGTCGCGGAGATATCGTTCTATTTTTACAAACCTATACTCCGGATAAGCAAACGACCTCTCCGGATGACCAAACATCTTCTCCGGACAGCCAAACGAGGTCTCCGCATAAAAAAACAGTCTCTCCGAATGAAAGGATGGCAGCTCCGGGTGAAAGGATGGCAGCTCCGGATGAAAGGATGACAGCTCCGGATGAAAGAATGGCAGGTTCCGGTCAACAAACAGGTCCTCCGGGCAAAAAAATGGGATTTTTACCCTTTTGGCGTGCACTTAGTGTTATCGGTAGCGAAAACCAAACTTCCAGAACAGTTTTATCGGGTCAAAAAACCGTAGTACGGTTTTAAAAAATGTTATTTGCCCTTTCCGGAACTGCCTGCTCGAGTACAAGAATACCCTTCCCGATGGGCGGATCATTAATCGCTGCCGAGCGTGTGCGCTATGAGATGCGTTTACCGCGCGTAAATCAATCTTTGAAGCGCATTTGCAGAGAAAATAATCATTGACAAAGCCATAAGAATGTAAAAAAATGAACGAAGCTCAGGCTTCGGAGAGATGTGTAGTCAACATTTGACATTTATGAGGAGGTTTGTAGGGACACAAAGTACGGGGCTTGAAACAAATTAAGTTTATAAAAAATCTGCCTTTCGCGGATTGTTAATCATTTTTTTAATTGTTTCTGCATTATATTTACATAACACCAAATTAACGAATATGAAAAACAACGCATTAAAAAGCAGTCGCAAAAACCAAATTAAGGATAAATTTCATTTTATTACAATATTAATCTGTTTGTCGATAGCTGCTACAAACAAGTCCTTTTCTCAAGCTATTGTCAAAGATCTACATGTCGATTTTGGCGCAATTGGAAATGGCAGCACAAATCAAAATTATGTTGACATAAACACGAGCGCCTTAATAAAAGCCGGTATGTACTTTTCAAGTTTGGGAAATAATGTTCAGAAAACACTAATAATACCCGGTGAATATAATGGTCAACAAGCGATATATTACGTCGGCAAACAGTTTACTGACATTGATCCGGTATGGTCAGTACAATATCCAAATTTACCCGACAAAAATTTTGTTCAAAGTTACAGCTCTGGAGTGGTGACAGGTATATTCGGACTTTTAGAATTGCTAAATGTAGAAAACTTAGAAATAAAGGGCGATCAAAATGCGTTTAATTTCATCCCAATTATTCGTTATGCACCAGGATTGAAATGTGGAGCGTTTATGCGACCAGGTTATGATTTTAATGTTTATGCACCCAACGACTGCAATTCGCCCATCTGTTATCCTCTAACAGCCCCTGTAACCAATAATGATTTTGCAACAGACATACCGGGGTATGGGTGCTCATCGTTTCCAATATGTACTTCGTGTGTATGTATTCCGAATCCTCCAGACCTATATTCCGGCCCACCCGTTTCGATATATAATGAGACAAATACTACCGCAGTGATCAAACCCCTCAACTGGCACGGGAAGAATTATGACTACCGCACAAAAGCATGGATCGGGAATTTAATATGGTTGCAAAATTGTAACGGCATCACAATAAAAGATCTGATTTTGGATGGTAATAACGCCAATTTTGAGTGGGGAGCAACTCATGGTGACGCCGGTATACAATTACCTCATGATGGAATTTATTGCGAAGGATCACAAAATGTAACCCTAGAGAATTTAGAAGTAATTCAGTTTGGGCGGGACGGATTCAATCTTAATAAATATAATAATGGAATTAATATCAAAAGTTGCAAATTTCAATTCAATACAAGAAATGGATTCAGCTTTACGGGAGGTGATAATATAACAGCTATTGATTGTGATTTTAGCGAAACCGGCAAAAACAATATCCCGATTTTATCTAATCCCGGAGCAGGTATCGATATTGAACCGAATTGTTCAACAATATATTTGGGTAATTGTATAGGTGCTATTCCCTGCAGATATGGGCATTTTAATAACTGCACCTTCAATAACAATACCGGAAGAAACATTCTCAGTGATGAAATTATGGCGGATTTTGTAGAGGATATGCATTTTTACAAATGTACTTCTTATAAAAAAGAAGCATACGGCATTCAATGTATGGCAAAAGCTTTTACATTTGAAAATTGTCATATTTTTTGTAGTGTGTTGAATAGTGGAAAAGGGCTTACTGACGCGGAACGAACACAATTTCTTCACTGTGAGTTTGAAGATAGAGATTTAAACGGAGTACACTGGGACAATCCGGAACCTCTGATAAAAATTGACGGCAGTGTAGGTGCGCCCAAAAACAGAACATTGTTTTATGACTGCACCTTTACTGTAAAAGATAAAGACAGGGAATTCTGCTGGTTAAACTGGCAGACAAATGGCTTAGCAAAACAAGACTATACCGTTTTTGACGATTGCACGTTCAATTATAATAATGTCGGGAAACCACTGAATAACAGTACGTTTATGAGAGGGGTACTTTTTAAAGGTACGAATACAGTGGTGAATACGGTAAATGGAGTAAATTCACATCACGCCATTGTTAGTCAGGATGTAATTATTGAAGGCAGTAATAATCCTTGTCAACCAAATGAATTATCGATAGAAGGACAAGTAGAACATATTATGTTTGCAGGCGATGAGTTATTAATCGGGCAAACCGCTAATAACACAGATGGCTACGCAAAATATACCATTAAGGACAAGGCATTGAGCTTTTTGCAAGACGGTGCGAAAGCAACAATCGGAGAAAAGAGTTCACTGCATATCGAAAAAGGCGGAAGCATATTGGGCCAACCCTATCCGACTGCTGCCACAATTGAAATGCAAGGGGGCTTTTACGCGCATGAAGGAAGCTATGTAGCCATGGAAAATTGTCATTTTACTGCTCCGTTTCCCAAACCTGCTAATTCTATTTTATATGTCGATGATGAGTGCAACGCATCAGGGATAACCACATCGCCACTTTGGTGCAATGGTGTTGGCTATGGTGCCGGTGGCTTTATTAACCCCATAAACCAACCGAACTGGGAAGGTATTTATAGTCCATTGTGTTTTCAAGGTGGACATGCTTTACTGACAGCGGTGGCATGTGCCGGCGGCGTCGTATATAATCATGTACAGCACAGTAAAGGTGTAAATCTTTTGTACAATCAATCGGTTTCATGCGTAGGTACAGGTGCAGCTACTTCTTTTGAATTTACATTGCTGGGTGGTATAGGCCCATACACTACTTCTGCAATAGGGCCAAATGGTTACATAAACATTTCACCAAACACTGTTTATACCGATATAAGCACCCCAGCAATGCCTCCGGGGCAATATACAATAATGGTAACAGATGCGACACCGTGTACAGAGACTTTTATTGTAACGCTCGATATGCCCATTGAATACACTATTATTAAAGGTTGTGTAGGCGGCCCAAATTCACCTGGGAAATTTTCGACAAACGTGTGCCCTCCTGCGACACCGACTGATATGATACAAGGTCCTGTAGGTGCCAATATCACCTATCTTGCGGGTGTGTTTAGCGTAGATATGGCAGGGACTTACACAATTACTGCCGCTTCCAAACCGGTCGGTACCACACTCACTAAAACGGTATATATCGGCGATTGCAGCAATTGCATTACGGCAACCACATTGCCTGATGATGCTGAATGGTTTGCACCCAATGCGATTAGCAGTGATATTTTCCCCGATGGTGTGCTGCCACTCAAACCTGTAGTGCTTCAAGGAAATGTTACCGTAAATAATGAATTGTTTATCTACAACAATCCAAATGTGCACCTCACTTATAATTCGTCGTTAAGCCTTGACGCTCACCAGGCGCTAGTAGTTAATCGTAGCAAGCTGCAAGGCTGTGCGAATTACTGGAACGGCATTTTTGCCAACGACGACGGCGAGCGGGTTATTGTAAATAACGGAAGTACAGTACAGGATATGGATAATGGAATAACAATTGCAAATGATGCTTTTATCCAGGCAAAAAACAGCTTATTCCTAAATAATAACAATTCCATTAAAGTAACAGGAAATATGAGTCCCAGCATCGAGAGTATTATTTATGGCAACACTTTTACAAGTGACGGAAATATGTTTACAAATGCGAACAATAATATTGCTGATATAGGCATTCAACTCTTGCATATTGGGAACTACAATATTGGTGTGCTCAATGACGAAGCGTCGCAGAACACATTTAGCAATATGACCACCGGTATTTACATCAAAAACGGGGTTGCCAATGTTGACAATAGTACCATCGGCATTTACAATTGTAAGTTTAATAACATCAGCCACTTCAGCACCGATTACGAAAGGGAGCACAACTGCTATACTACCCGCAAAGGCGCTGCTATATTTTGCTACGCACAGCCCAGCTATGAAATGCAGCGCGAACTAGATGTACAGAACAAAGCCTCACTAATCAATACTATATTGTTTGAAAACTGCGACAAAATGGTGGTAAGCTCAGGTTGTGGC
>CAZFKA010000073.1:0-13359 GCA_964519155.1 uncultured Bifidobacterium sp.
CCCTTGAATAGCCGCACCCATTGCTACGACTTCAACCGGATACACACAGCGAATGGGCTTCTTACCAAAAAATCTCTCTACTACTTCATGAATTTTAGGTATACGTGTACTTCCGCCGACCAAAATAACTTCATCAAGATCTTTCGCTTCAATGCCGGCATCTTTCAAGGCTTTTCTGCAAGGTTCCAGTGTTCTTTCCACAAGCGAATCAACGAGTTGTTCAAACTTCGCCCGGGTCAGCTTTTTTACCAAGTGCTTCGGCACATTATCAATGGCTGTAATATATGGTAAATTGATTTCTGTTTCGGTAGATGAAGATAATTCGACTTTAGCTTTTTCGGAAGCTTCTTTTAGTCGTTGCCAACTCATTGGATCTTTTCGCAGGTCAACGTTTTCTTCTGATTTGAACTCATCGGCCAACCAATCCATAATGCATTTATCAAAATCATCGCCACCGAGATGGGTATCCCCATTGGTAGATTTCACTTCAAATACCCCATCTCCCAATTCAAGAACTGATACATCGAAAGTACCACCACCCAAATCAAATACAACGATCTTGCTATCGGCATGCTTTTTATCTAACCCATACGCCAGGGCAGCAGCGGTCGGTTCGTTGATAATTCTTTTTACAGTCAAACCGGCGATTTCTCCGGCTTCTTTTGTTGCCTGACGTTGTGCATCGTTAAAATAAGCAGGCACGGTAATTACAGCTTCTGAAACTTCCTGCCCCAGAAAATCTTCAGCTGTCTTTTTCATTTTCTGCAGAACCATGGCCGAAATTTCCTGCGGTGTATACAATCGCCCTTCGATATCTACGCGAGGGGTATTGTTGTCCCCTTTTACTATTTTATATGAGCTTTGAGAGATTTCTTCAGTAACCTCGTCGAAACGACGGCCCATAAATCGCTTGATACTCATGATCGTATTGACCGGATTCGTAATGGCTTGACGCTTTGCCGGATCACCGATCTTTCTTTCTCCGTTTTTCAAAAAACCGACAACGGAGGGTGTCGTACGTTTTCCTTCATCGTTTGCAATTACTACCGGTTCATTACCTTCCATAACACTAACACATGAATTGGTCGTTCCTAAGTCTATTCCGATTATTTTTCCCATTGGTTTTAGTTTTAATTTTTTTGAATGAATACTTCTCATTCTCAATCATTGTGCCAAGCCGGTTTTGGTGTAAGTCTGTCACATTTTTTACTTTTTTGGCATAAAAACAATGACTTTTTAGCGAAAACAATCCTATTGAAAGTAATGAACGTACAATTCCCGGGGCAAACAAAAGATAAACATCCTCTGGGAGACCTTATTAAATACCGATGATTCGTAAAGTTTAAAAAATCAACTTTAATAACGATTAGTTGCTGTAGCGTAGCGGATTACAAGGGGCAATTATCCCTTTTTCTTATTCTCAATATCCTTGAGTAATTCAACAGCCGGTATGTGAACCGGTTTACCGTTTCTGCCAAAAACCAATGTTTCGCCATGGAGGGCAGCCTCTTTCACCAGTTTCTCGTAGGCAATTCTAAATCCCAATGAAATTTTATTCAACAAAATCTCATTTTCTTTGCTCATGTTTCCTTTTCTGGCCATTTGCGACAGTTTGAATTTGTTCCCAAAAGTATTGATTAATTATCGACTGTACAAGAAATTGTTCGCCTTTTGCGATAGTTTCGAGTTCATTATGGGTATTGTTGGTCACCGACCAAAGATCGACAATCGGCAGATACAGATTAACCAAATTGCCTATACCCCGCTCGTATCGCCGTCTGATGACTTCCGCAGGAATATTGTGGCCACCCATAGATACCCGCTTGGCCACGCGTTCGATAGCAAGCTCTGCGCTTTCGAGCCAGACATAAATTAACGTTACTTTGTAATTTTTTGCCTGTGCTTTATGCACCAGCGAAACATAACTGCGGGTAGACAGCGTCGTTTCAATGGCAAAATCGACCCCTTCAACCAATAGTTCCGCAATTCGCGACAACATGATACGTCCGGCCTCGAATGCTACGGATTCAACGTTATAAGGCGACAAACCTCTAGCGATATTGTCTGCGTTTACAAACTCGCGACAATCGAGTATTTCCGGCAAAATGGTATCACTCGCGGTCGTTTTCCCCGCCCCATTGCATCCGGCAATCATATATAGATTTGGCATTGACTTAAAAAGCGAAGGTAGGACTTATTGGTCATTTGCAAAATGGCATGGAACACCCGTGGATAGAAACGTTGTCCTTACTTTAATACTTTGAGGAGACTTTCAGCGGCCACCCGTCCGGTTTCTGCCCCCCCATTCATAAAACCTTGAAAATTTACGCTGCAATGTTCGCCAGCAAATAGAACATTCCCCACACTCTCCGATTCAGCACCGGCTATACTGGTCCACTGACCGGTTTTATAACATGCATAACTTCCTTTGGCTAAGGGGAATGTTGGCCAATAAAACTGACCTTTTTTTCCATTGAATGCTAGCTTACTTCCTGCAAATACTTCGTCCATCTGTCGAGTATACTGATCCAACTTTGCGTCCAAGGTCCAATCAGCGACCCTGTCACTTTGGGTACCTCCTGTAAAAAAAGTATACCCAAAAGTTTTTGTCTGCTGCAACTGTGAATGCTCCCACCCTAATTGAAAATTTTTGTCGGTAAAAATTTCTCCCAGATATCCCTTTTCTCTCCAGGTATTGCTATCATAGCCCGCAAATGTCTTTGCATTTCTACCATAGCCCAAATCCTGAATACATTTCATTTTCACTTCTGTCATTTCTTTTAATTCGAGATCGATATTACGCAGGATAGAAAAGGGTATCGTACAAATAACATAATCGGCCCACACCTTTTCGCCATTCTTAAAAAATACCCGGTAACCGGTTCCGGCATTGCGAATACTCTTAACCTCAAATCCATAATTAATTTCTCCCACCCGCTTCGCCAGTTCGTCGGTGATGCGTTGATTTCCTCCAACTATTTTATATCTTTCATCACTTTCGCCAAACAAACTGCAACCCGGCAACGAAGGATCGAAAAGAAAAAGCATGTTGAGTGAAGATTGTTCAGACGCATCTAAGCCGTATTCGGTTGTAAAAGCAACATCAAACAAAGAAAGTAACCAGCCATTCATCCCTTTTGCCTGTAAATAGGCAATGATCGATTGCTTATCCAACACATCCGCATTGCCATAGCTATCGTACCGAATCACATCAGGCAGGGCATCCATATCCGCCTTTATCGCAGCCGCATAGGGCATGAGGGCCTGGGTAACCTCGCGGCAATTATATTGCTTTCCTTCGAAATAATAAACATACTTGTCGAGCGCAATATCCTTTTCCGTATCGAGCAAAGGCAAATTAAATTTTGCTGCCAAATCAAGCATATCTGTGTGTGTACTATCGATAAATTCAGCACCTAACTCAGTAACAATTCCTTCGCCCATGAGGTTTTTGGCTGAATACATTCTTCCCCCGGCCCTGTTGCTCGCTTCAAAAATAAAACTGTTGAATCCGTTTTCACGAAGCACATAGGCTGCATGCAGGCCGGCGATACCGGCACCCAAAATAACAATTCGCGGATCACTTGCCGCAAACACTTCAAGCGGGGCTGAACCGACCATCAATGCCCCGGCGCCCAGTACACTGCGGGTAATGAATTTTCTTCGGGAGGCGTCATGGATATGTTCGCTTGTGGCTGCACGTTGAAAACTATCTTGCAGCAAACGCATGAGAGGTGTTTTTGCTCGTTTCATGTTTGGTGTTGGTTTGCTCAAATGTATAAAAGAAGTTTCGAATCCCCTACCCTTCAAAAAAAAATCTTTGTGGAGAAACAGTCTTGTATAAAGGATATTTTGTATGGCTCGGCAAAAAGGATCAACCTGTTAAGCAATAGTCGATTTTCAAAAAAAATTGCCATAACGGTTTCGACGATTTACATTAGCAGCCGATATAAATTAAAACATATGAAACACGCCTATATTTTTCCCGGACAGGGTTCCCAATTTCCGGGTATGGGAAAAGATCTTTATGAAAAAAATGAACAAGCCCGCGCATTATTTAAGCAGGCGGATGACATACTGGGATTTAGCCTATCCGAAATTATGTTTTCAGGAAATGCTGATGATCTGAAAAAAACGAAAGTAACCCAACCGGCGATATTTTTACATTCCGTTATTTTATTCACTATCACTGAAGGATTGCGGCCCGATATGGTTGCCGGTCACTCGCTGGGTGAATTTTCAGCCTTGGTCGCCAACAAAACACTTCGCTTCGATGATGCTTTGCGATTGGTTTCCCAAAGGGCAAACGCCATGCAAAAAGCCTGTGAGATCAATCCATCAACGATGGCGGCGGTATTAAATCTGGACGATACCACAGTTGAAGAGATTTGTGCAACTTTTACTGACGAAGTGGTTGTTGCGGCGAATTACAATTGTCCGGGACAACTTGTGATATCAGGAAGCCTGAAGGGTATTGAACAGGCTTGTATCAAAATGAAAGACGCGGGGGCCAAACGCGCATTGGTATTACCTGTCGGCGGGGCATTTCACTCTCCCCTGATGGAACCGGCAAAGCAAGAATTGCAAGCCGCAATTGAAGCCACAACATTTCAAACACCTGTCTGCGCGGTATACCAAAATGTCAATGCGAAAGCCGTTGTTGACCCGCTCGAAATCAAACAAAATTTAATTGCGCAATTAACCGCGCCGGTACGTTGGACACAAAGCGTTTTGCAAATGCAGGCAGACGGCGCAACCCGATTTACGGAGGTTGGCCCCGGGAGTGTTTTGCAAGGACTGGTAAAAAAGATTTGGAAAGAAGCCGAGACGGATGGTTTGAGCTAGCCCTTACACAGGTAAATTTGCCAACGAAAAAGCAGGCTATTTGTTTTTTAGCCGATCTCTGTTTATTTTCGTTTGACATAAAACCTACTCGTCGTGTTCAAAGATTATTTCACCTTTACGCAGGGGCAAACCCGTGCGATCATTTTTCTACTCATTTGTATTGTTTGTTGTAGTATCCTATATCTGCTGCTTCCTGCTTTTTTACGCCAGCCTATAAAACCCGATCAACAAGAGGTGGAAAGACTACTGGCTTCTATCAAGTTTGACGAGCCGGAAGACAATTTTGCAGAAACGTCAAACACGAAACTTACACCCTTTCCATTTGATCCGAATACATTGGATTCAGCCGGGTTCAGACAACTGGGACTTCGTCCGAAATTGGTTCACACGATCTTGAATTACCGCAATAAAGGCGGTCATTTTTATCGAAAAGAAGGCTTGCAAAAAATATATGGTCTTCAGCCAAATGAATACGAGCAACTCGAGTCATTTATCAACATTGCTCAGCCAAACGACCAGAAAGGATATGTCCAACCGCACGCTATCGTTATAGAACTGAATAGTGCTGATACAGGGGCATTGGTAAAACTGCGCGGCATCGGTAGCCGACTATCGATGAATATCATTCAGTACCGAACACAATTGGGTGGATATGTAACGGTTACACAAATCAAGGAAGTATATGGAATAAAGCAGGAAACCTTTGACGCGATACGAGGCTCATTACGGGTTAATGTGTCGAAAATCAAAAAGATAAACCTGAATGAAGCAACGTTTGCAGAGATTTCGCAACATCCTTATCTGAGAGGTGATGTTGGAAAAGCAATTGTTGACTACCGGAAAAAGAAAGGTTATCATCTGGAAGACATCGGTCAGCTAAAAGAAATTGAGTTGATTAATGAAGAATTATTTCGTAAAATTGCACCCTATATCACTGTTCAATAAATTAATTCAATATGAATTTTGCGCCCACAGAAATGCAATCTCAGATCGCGGATATGATTCGTGATTTTGCTGAAAAAAACATTCGTCCGAAAATGATGGAATGGGATGAGACACAGGAATTTCCGGTGGAAGTTTTTCGCAAACTCGGCGAACTTGGTCTGATGGGTGTGCTGATACCTACCGAATATGGTGGCAGCGGACTGAGCTATTTTGAGTATATTACCGTTGTGAGTGAAATTGCCAAAGTATGTGGTTCTATTGGCTTGTCGGTGGCAGCACACAACTCATTGTGCACAAATCATATCTTTAAATTTGGCAGCGAAGAAATCAAGCGCAAGTATATTCCCAAACTGGCCAGTGGCGAATGGATCGGTGCCTGGGGACTCACGGAAGCCAATACCGGTTCTGATGCCGGTAATATGAAATGTGTTGCAATTCGCGAAGGCGATGAATGGGTGATCAATGGCACAAAAAACTGGATAACCCATGGTAAAACCGGCGATGTAGCCGTAGTGTTGTGCCGAACCGGTGAGCCCAGGGCAAAAAACAATGTAACGGCGTTTGCGATAGAACGCGGAACCCCTGGTTTCAGCGCGGGCAAAAAGGAAAATAAACTGGGTATGCGGGCCTCCGAAACCACTGAATTAATTTTTGATAATTGCCGTATCGCGGATGCCCAACGTTTGGGAGAAGTGGGTGAAGGGTTTAAACAAGCCATGAAGATTTTAGATGGTGGACGTATATCCATCGCTGCATTGGCTTTGGGAATCGCCAAAGGGGCCTTTGAAGCATCTGTAAAATATGCGCGTGAAAGAGAACAATTCGATCAACCTATCGCCAATTTTCAGGCAATTCAATGGAAGCTCGCCGACATGGCCACACAAATCGAAACGGCCGAGTTGATGATCAATCAAGCAGCCGACCTCATTATCCGTGGTGAGAAAGTAACCAAACAAAGTGCAATGGCAAAATACTATGCCTCAGAAGTTTCTGTTCGGGTTTCGACAGATGCCGTACAAATATTTGGCGGCTATGGCTATACTAAAGATTTTCCTGTTGAAAAGCATTATCGCGACAGCAAACTGTGCACAATCGGAGAGGGGACTTCCGAAATTCAGAAACTGGTTATTGCCCGGGAGATCCTGAAATAAACGATTTTCCGAAATTTACCGTCTTCTTTTACCAGGTACACGAAAACATCTGATATTTTTTACAAGAAATATTAGATGTTTAAACATTTTTTATATATTTATCCAATAAAAACACACACATGAAATCAAAAAAATTACTATTCTCATTTTTATTCGGCCTATCCGGCTTGTCAGCTTACCTTGTTCTCACATCTTCAGCCAATGCCAGCCAGGGCGTAATGGGTGCAAGTGCCATTGGATGCGGAAGTTGTCACGGATCTGCTAATGCAGCGACAACCATTACCATTACCGGCATACCCGCTGGTGGATATGTAAATGGCACAACGTATAACCTTTCGCTTAAAGTGGCCAATGCCAGTAAACTTGGAGCCGGTTTCGACCTCTCTGTTAGCGCCGGTTCCTTGTCGAACGCACCGGCGAATACAATGCTGATGGGAAGCAGCGAATTGCATCATACCGCTACTTTGCCAATGACTGCCGGCGAAGCGATTTGGAATTTTAGCTGGACAGCTCCGGCATCCGGTAATACCGTAACGTTTAATGTATCCGGGAATGCAGTCAACAACAATAATAGTGACAGCGGCGACCAATGGAATAAAATTTCTATCGATTACACGAAAGCGGCACCCAATACGGTGAATGAAATCGAAGCAACCGATGGGATCTTGTATCCAAATCCGGCTAATCAAACTATTCGCTTAAAAAGTAAACAAAATATTGATGGCGGTGCATTTTGGGCTGTAAGTTTACATGGTCAACTTATCAAGCTTGCGGCACAACCACTCGGCAACCATGAATATCAAATGAACGTGGAATCGTTAGCGAATGGAAACTATATGCTGTTTTATTCAGTTGAAGAAAAAGTACAACACATGTCGTTCAGCAAATGCAATTAATTCCCGTTTGCTTTAAAAAAAAAGAACTAATTTCACTTGTAAAATATTTTAGGTATGAAAAATAAAAAACTACAATTCATTTATCTGTTGTGTCTGTGCAGCATGATTTATTTTGTCTTTTCGTCAAACAGTGGTGGTATTACCGGTAAGAGTCAAAGTGGATGTGGAGGCCCGGGTTGTCATACCGGAAGCAACAATACTACCATGACCGTAACCGGTATACCCGGCGCAGGATTTGTGGCCGGAACAACCTATACGCTGACGCTAACCGTTTCCAACCCCAGTAAAGCACAAGCCGGATTCGATCTATCGGTTGATTTGGGCACCTTAACCGCCGGAGCCGGAATGGCGCTGAATGGCACACAGGAATTACGACACACCACACCGAAAGCCGCCATTTCAGGCAACACTACATGGACATTCAACTGGACCGCTCCGGCAGCCGGAAATTCGCTGAACATTTTTGTAGCGGGTAATGCTGTTGATGGTACGGGTGGGTCAAATAATGATGAATTTGATACCGATGCATTTAATTTCACCGCCGCCGCTGTTGCTGCTGCACCCACCATCTCCAATGTGAGTGTCAATGGCATTACTACTAACGGTGCCACTGTGAATGCGCAAGTGAATGCCAATAATGCCAATACTACTGCGGTGATCGAATATGGTTTAACAGCAGCCTATGGCAGTACAGCAAACATGACTCCTGCACCTATTACAGGCAATACGCCGGTTGCAGCAACGGGTAATATAACCGGACTTAATCCGGGCACATTATATCACTATCGGGTAAAGGGCACCAATTCAGGAGGCATTTCCACCAGCGCCGATGGAACTTTTACCACCCTAGTGCCTGCCTCTGTCAACAGTATCGAAAAAACCACTTTTGAGTTATTCCCTAATCCGGTAAGTGACTTTCTGTTTTACCAGGACAAAGAAAATTCACATGATGTAAGCTTTACTGTGCTGGGCGTAAACGGCGCCCGATACTCTGTTGATATCGAGAAAACAGGTAACGGACGTTATACCATCAGCACCGCAAACCTTGCTGCGGGTAATTATGTATTGATGATGGAATGTAATGGCAAAAAATACAGCCAACATTTCGCCAAATAGGATCTCAACGAAATTTGATAAAGCCATCCGTTTAGGGTGGCTTTTTTTTGCCGGTACAGGATCCGACGCTGTTGGTCGATAAATTTCAGCGAAGAGTGATGTGTTTTTTTTTTCATTTTCTTAGCATAAGGCATGCTTTAAAATATGGTATATTTGTCTAAATTTTTTTTCATGAAAAAGCTTGTGGTTGTTTTTTGTCTGCTGATGTCGGGCGTTAGCAGTGCCGTTGAAGCACGTGAATTGAATTCTCTATTTAACACCCCACAAAAAAAAGCCGGTGGGAGTGGCTTCGACAAAACACGCTTATTGATCGGACCGGGAATAGGTGCAGGAGCCGGTTACAGAGCATTTTCCATTTATCTTGCCCCAACGGTAGCGTATATGTTTCATGAAAATTTTAATGCCGGAATGACCTTAGGCTTTAATTACTTTCAACAAGCGGAAGACTACACCAATCCGTTGACCAACGCGACAGAGACCTTTAAACATAAATTTCCGGGTTACTCGGTCAGTGTTTTTGCGCGATATATATTCAAAGACTTTTTGATGCTTAATTTCGAACCTGAATTAAACAATACCAAATTCATCAAAGATTACGACCTGGATCTGAATACCGGTAAGATCTTTGAAATTTCACAACGCGCTACCATTCCTTCTGTGTTGGCAGGTGTGGGTTATGTGCAACGTTTTGGCAACAGCTATTCGTTCATCAGTTTAAATTACGATTTGCTCCAAAACCCAAATTCGCGATATTATCAAACTCTCGACTATCGCTTTGGAGTAATGTTGCAGTTGTTTAATCACTAAGTTTATCCACTGAACTTCCTACGAAATAAAGATTTCGCTCTTAAGGCTAACTTAGAATCATGTGCATGAATGTTCATCCTTAATGACCAACACAAAATTTACAATCATCATTTTTGCCATTAAATGCCCGGACTTTTTATACTATTGATTGTATTCAGTTTACTGTCGATCATGTGGTTTTCTAAAAATGATCGCATGCGCAAAGAACGTAACCGCGAACGAAGACACAGAAGAAGATATTGATTTTTCGGCGAAAATAAATCGGTTCGGAACTTTTTTTACCGATGAATAATAAGCATGAATAAACGAATTGCTTTTCTATCCTGTTTGAAAAATTTGCAATAGATATTGTTGACGAGGTAAATCAATCAGTCCCTGTTCATCATCCGCTATTTCATTTCATCCAAAAACTGCCTATATTTGTCATGATTTGGCAACTTCATACAACCAGTTTACAGCACTGAAAGCCCTTACCCGCGGCAGTCTGCAAAGCATGCTCAAAAGTCCGTCAGCGATTTTTTTCAGCATTGCCTTTCCGCTGATCTTTATTTGCGCGTTCGGTTTGATGAGTAATGGCGGGTACAAAGTGGATATCGTTTTCGACCGAAACAGCGATACCCTGAATTATATTTATCAATCGCTGAAAAACGTACCTGTCGTAAATGTCCTGCGCTTTGAAGATAGTACGAAACAACAGGAAGAATTCAACAAAGGAAAGATAGCCGCAATACTCAATATTCAATTGCTCAACGAAAAACAAGCTCCGTATTATACGATTGACTTCAAAACCTGCAATGCTGCAGGGAATGATGTCAATGTTGCCAGGCAAATTTTAAACAGTGTATTGGATACGCTCAATAAAAGTCAATTTCCCAACAATCAACAAATTGCAGTGGTGAGTACTCCAAAAGCAGTGGAAGGTCGTGAATACAAATACCTCGATTTCTTCTTGCCGGGTATGTTGGGATTTTCTATGTTAAGCGCAGGGATTTTCGGAACGGCATTCGTCTTTTTTACCCTTCGACAAACGCTGGTACTCAAACGCTTTTTTGCCACTCCTGTCAAACGAATTCACATTATTTTTTCGGAAGGAATAGCCAGACTATTGCTGCAACTTATGTCGTCGAGTATCATTATTCTTGTCGGCCACTTCGCTTTTGGCTTCACATTGGTGGAGGGTATATTGACCTTTGTACAAATGCTTTGTCTTTGTTGTATCGGACTGGTATTGTTTCTCGGTATGGGCTTTGTTATTAGCAGTCTCGCCCGCAACGAAGCCATGATCCCTCCTTTGGCGAATATGATCACGATGCCACAACTATTATTGTCGGGTGTATTTCTCAGTACCACCAATTTCCCTTCCTGGTTGCAACCGATCTGTAAAGCCCTGCCCCTTACCCAACTCAATAATGCTATGCGTGCAGTGGCCTTTGAAGGGAAATCGATTTTCGCCTGTTGGCCGCAAATTGGTATCCTGGCGATTTGGGGTGTTATTGTGTATGCCATCGCTGTAAAAGTATTTCGATGGGAATAACTGAGGACGGTAACGAATGAATTAGCCAAAAGGACGGCATGGTGTCCGCTAAGCACTCTTCCCTCTATTTCCAGCCCTTTGCGAGACACCTGATCAATACGATTTTTCTTTTTTGGAATTTGTCCGCCGAGAGTTTATCTTGTAAAACTTTTTGATAAAAACCTACTACAACAATGCAAAAAAGATGGACACTTAAAAAAACTGATGTAGCGGTCAGTAAGGCACTATGCACGCAACTGAATATTCATCCGGTGTTGTGCCAATTATTAGTACAGCGAGGAATTCGAACCTACGATGAAGCTAAACAGTTTTTTAGAACCCACCCTGGACAACTACATGATCCATTTTTAATGAAGGGAATGCAACTGGCGGTCGACCGAATTATGCATGCCATTGCCCGAAACGAAAAAATACTGATCTATGGCGACTATGATGTGGATGGAACGACTGCTGTGGCCTTGGTCTACACTTTCTTCAAAAGTTTTTACCCCCTGATCGACTATTATATCCCACATCGATTCAGCGAAGGATACGGCTTGTCAAAAAAAGGCGTACAATATGCTATCGACGAAGGTTTCACCCTTATCATCACCTTAGATTGTGGCATCAAATCAGCCGCATTAATCGCTGAAGGCAAACGGCATGGCATCGACACCCTGGTATGCGATCATCACCTCCCCGGTACAGAATTGCCGGATGCTGTGGCCATACTGAATCCAAAGCAAGTTGATTGCCCCTACCCCTACAAGGAGCTTTGCGGATGCGGTATCGGTTACAAACTGATCACAGCCATCGCTCAGCAAAATGACATTGACGACGCGTTGGTCAACCAACAAATCGACCTTTTGGCAACGGCCATCGCGGCAGATATTGTTCCTATTACGGGCGAAAACAGAACCCTGGCCGTATTGGGACTTGAAAAAGTAAATTCGAATCCCTCAATACCGATTCAAGCATTGAAACAGATCAGTGAAATCAATAAAACGTTCACCATTACCGATCTGGTTTTTATCATTGCGCCCCGTGTCAACGCCGCAGGCCGGATGGATGACGGACGAAAAGCCGTTGATCTTTTTATAGAGACGGATCTTAACAAGGCGATGGAGTTGGCGCAAATGTTACACGACGACAATAACGACCGCCGCGATATTGATAAAACCATAACGACAGAGGCACTTGACCTCATCGCGAATGACCCGGAAATGAGCGCACAACGATCAACCATCGTCTACCAACCGCACTGGCACAAAGGGGTGGTAGGTATCGTGGCCTCACGCCTGATCGAACACCATTACCGCCCGACGATCGTGCTCACCAAAAGTAATGGTAAACTTACTGGTTCAGCGCGCTCGATCAAGGGATTCAATTTGTTTGAAGGACTGAATGCCTGCTCTGCTTTACTTGAAAACTTTGGTGGACATTACTTTGCGGCAGGACTAACTTTGGATGAAGCGCAATTGCCGGCATTTTGCAAACAATTTGATGAAGTGGTGCGCCGTGAAGTTCCGGTGGAATTATTTGAACCCGAAATTGAGATCGATGCAGAATTGAATTTAGCTGATATCACACCCGGGTTTCTTAATATCCTCAAACAATTTGCACCGCATGGTCCTGAAAATATGAAGCCCGTGCTGATGAGCCGGAATGTATTTGACTATAAGGGATTCAGTACATTGGTGAAAGAAAAACATCTACGGTTGGTGATCGCACAACGAGGGAGTAAAACGTTCAATGGCATCGGTTTTAATTTGGGACATCTTTTACCGGTGGTAAAATCAGGAAAGAGCTTCGATGTAATTTACCATATCGAAGAAAATAACTGGAATGGCACGCTGTCGATACAACTTAAGATCATCGATATCAGAGAAAGTACTCATTAACGCATTATTTATCTGCCCTTTTCGATATTCCGCTCCATAGCGACAATACTTTTTGCAATCAAGGTTTTATCTTCGCAGTCATTTTAACAAAATATGAATATACTGATATTGGGCAGCGGTGGACGCGAACATGCGATAGCCTGGAAAATGGCCCAAAGCCCCCTTTGTGATCAACTATTTATTGC
>CAZFKA010000074.1:0-13262 GCA_964519155.1 uncultured Bifidobacterium sp.
ACGGTAACTATCAACGGCAACACCTATACAATTACCCTCAAATAGCGACTTTAACCAGAAGCATAAGGGAAAATCCAACAAAAAGCAATTCATCAGATTGAATTGCTTTTTGCTTTTTGTGAAAAAAATCAATTTTCTTTAAAAAAAAATACCTTTTTAATCCTTTTATATTACTTTTATTCGATTTTTAGCAAGAACCATTTATGATTATAAACAAAACCGGCATTGCAATCGTTTTAACAACTGTTGTTACTTTGTTCGTTTTCAATGCATGTGTAAGAGAAAGAGACACCGATATCGAAATTGTGAAGGAAGAAGTGTTGGGCGAATTCGTTTACGATAATGCCTTGGCCATTGTTGATGATGCTGCTACGAAAAATACCGGTGAACAATTATCAAATTATAAGACCTCCGGTTACTGTGCAAGTATAATACATAATACGCTTAGCTCTCCCCGAACCCTGTCCATCGATTTTGGTACGGTAAATTGTCTGTGCAATGACGGTCGATCTCGTCGGGGAACTATTTTGGCTTCGTATACCACTCCCTATAGCGATACAGACAATGTGGTCACCATTACCTTCGACCATTACTATATCAATGATATCAGTGTGTCCGGTCAAATGGTTGTAAACAGCAAAGGGCGTAATATTGTTGGTCAAAAATATTTTGAAATCAGCACAGCTGGAAAAATGGTTTTGGTGCCCGACGCGGATACTGTGTATTGGAATGCGGAACGATTACGCACCTGGATACAAGGGCAGAACACGCCAGTTTGGGGCGACGACATTTACGAACTGCAAGGTACCGGTAATGGTAAAAACGGCAACAAACAATATTATTCCATGAATATTACCGAACCACTTTACAAGGAAGTCGGCTGCCGGTATATTACCAAGGGAAAAATTGAAATGCAACCTCAGGGCAAAGCACTCCGTTCGCTTGATTATGGTAACGGTGATTGCGAAGCCAATGCCGACGTACTGATCAACAATAAGGCATTTCATGTTGACCTTTATTAGTTTTTTCTCTGCTTAATTTATTTGTTGCATGATTTCCGTCATTGAAATCGCATAATGGCTTTCTGTGTAAGTACATTCGCCATTACGTATAAGCAGTATTTGCGGTGATTCGTGATAGACAGCATATGTTTCGGCAATTTTACCAGAAAGTGCCCGATAGCTGATCAGGTCCAGCAAATACCAGTCAGCATCATGAATTGGCGTTTCGCGCTCGAGCCGGGCCAAAACCAAACCACTCAGTGAACAACGGTTACTGTGCTTAAAAATAACTACTGGCTTTAAAAAACTTCGGGAGTATATATCAGACAACTGAACGACGTCAGTTAAGGGGATCCAGTGCATGTGGGATTAAAGTCCCAATATTTTTTGAATGGAAATATGTTCAGGGCAACCGTATTTCTTTTTAGTTGCACAAGATGAAAAAATCACTGCAAAAAGCAATGTGGCAAGAACAACTTTGAATGTACTTTTTTTCATTCCAAAATATATTTAGATTTATACCTTTGCAAAGGTACAATATTATTTTTAAATATTTCTAATGACAAATATTTTAGTTTTCGGAGCAGGAAAATCGTCTTCGTATCTCATCAAATACCTGCTCGACTGCTCTGCAAAGTATTTTTGGCAAGTCACCGTTGCCGATTCAAATATCAATGCAGCCCTTGAACGTATCGGAAACCATTCATTCGGCAATGCAGCACAGATCAATATACACGAGGAAAGCATCAGGAAGCGTTTGATTGCGCAATCAAATATTGTGATCTCTCTCCTCCCTCCATCCCTGCATATTATTATTGCGCGTGATTGTCTTGATCTTAAGAAAAATCTGGTCACGGCCTCTTATGTTTCCGACCAGATAAGGGAATTGCATACCGACGTGCGAGACAGTGGATTACTGTTCATGAACGAAATGGGTCTTGACCCGGGTATTGATCACATGAGTGCGATGAAGATCATTCATGAGGTAGAACGATTGGGTGGCGATATCTATTCTTTCAAATCGTACTGCGGTGGATTGGTTGCCACCCAAAGCGATCATAATCCCTGGCATTACAAAATTTCGTGGAATGCGGCGAATATCGTCCATGCCGGCAAATCGGGCGCTGATTTTTTACTCAGTGGATTTGAAAAACATATCCCCTATCAAAATTTGTTCAAAGATCTTGAATTTATTGAGCTTCCCAAGATCGGCCGTCTGGCAGCCTATGCAAACCGCGACAGCCTAAGTTACCAAAAACTTTACGGATTGCAAAACGTAAAAACAATGTTGCGGGCAACCTTCCGATATGAAGAATATTGTATCGGCTGGCATACCATTGTAAATCTCGGCCTCACCGATGACACCAAAAAATATCAAACCGCAGAATTAAGTTTCCTGCAATGGTTTAATCTGGCCACCGCACACGTAAAGGGTGACACACCACATGACAAAATCAAAACGATCTCTACCAATGCTCAATTGTCACTTGACCTGCTTGATTGGTTGGGTTTGTTTTCCGATGAAAAGATCGGGATCAGCGCTTCACTGCATTCAGCAGAAATCTTACAGTCAATCATCGAAGAAAAATGGAAAATGGAGTGGAACGACAAAGATATGATCGTTATGCACCATGAATTTGAATATGGACGCCGTAACCTTGATGCACGCTTAAGCAGTACACTAATCGTAGAGGGAAAAGACAAAACGTATACGGCGATGGCCAAAACTGTGGGATTGCCGATGGCTATTTTTACCAAAATGTTTTTGACCGGGAAATTCAAGAATCTGGTTGGTGTACAAATTCCCATCATGCGGGAAGTATACAAGCCTGTTTTGAAGGAATTGGGCGAAAACGGAATTGAATTTGAAGAGACCTATTAGCCTAAATTATTTTCAAACGGAATCCCCTTCATTAAAATTTTAAAATTATATTTGTACAATCTAAAATCGATCTTCCGACAATGAAACAACTCTTCATTCTTTTTGGTCTGGCATTGTTTGCAGCTTCCTGCGATAAACGCGGCGAACCATTTGCGGCAATGTGTTTTTCCAAACCGTCATACCATTTAACTGATACGATCAGGGTAGATAATTGTTCGGAACGCTACACCAAACAACGCTGGTTATTACCGGATGGTACGACCAGTTTTGGCGACTACGCCTATTACATCCCTACCACATCAGGCACTTTTTCCTTTACACTCTATGTGTCGAATGATAAATTCGTAAACGACTTTTCAGTGACCAAGGAAGTTAAAGTGCTTCCTTAAGCCCATAAATTTTTTCGGCTATTCTATTTATCTCACTCAATAATATCCGCTTATTCGCTTTTCATGGGCTATATCCAGAAGAACGTGTACTCGGCAATACCTTTGTGATCAATTGTCGTATTGGTATTGCCCCCCTACCGATCCAAACAATCAACGATACCATTGATTACGCTGCTATTGCCGACCTCATTAAGCAACATTTTGAAATACCGGTTGACTTACTTGAAACCCTTGCCCATACTATTAGTCGTGATATACATCAGCAATTTCCACAAGTAAAATATCTCAACCTGTCGATTAAAAAAATGAACCCACCACTGCCGTTACCGACTGAAAGCAGTGAGATCTGTCTGGAAATAAACTTCTAATTATTGATCCTTTTTAAGGCAAGGCCTTTCATCAAAAACGACAACCCATCATTACGTGAAATTGCCCCAGGAAGGTAATATTCGAATTGTTATTGTAGGGGTAAGGATTCACCTGCGTAGTATTGCGAACGTTGTCGTAATAATTGATCCCTAAACCACCATCCATGCCGATGAAGAAATTTTGCATAATGGTGAAATTGAAAGTTTGGTTCAATAAAAAGCCAAAATGTGTTCGATCGTACTTTTGTTGAACATTCACATACTGCTGAGACGACTGATCCCAATATGAATTATCTCTCACTTCGGTGCCGGTACCATAGGTGATCATGGGTGCGATTGCATATTTAGCCGGACCATTATTTCGACCGGGATACATTTTTAATTCGATACCAACATTGACATAATTGGTGTTTATAGCAGCCATTACCGGCATACGAATACCAATATAATCATTTGCTAGAATTTCGTAAGAACCCCCAATACCGACATAATTATTACTGATCGCATACACGGGCATAAAACTGATAATATTGTGGCCGTAGTTTACTTTTCCTTTGCGGGCATCTCGTTGTGCCATCACGGTTCCGGCGAGTAGTAGACATAAAAAAGACATCAAAAATGTTTTCATATTAATTGTGTTTTTTGTTCCTGCAAATGTACAGTATTTCACAGGATTAATTCTAAATGAATGTTAAACCATTCCGGTGACAAAAAATCCCGTTGCTCACAGTAGCGATAATCGATGATTAAAAGTATTTTTGGCAAAAGCGATTGACATGCGGAAACGGTTTATATCTTCCTTACTTTTTTTTCTGTCCGTATGGGCTACAGCACAGCAGCTCAATCAGCCACGCTTTTTTCCGGTATTGAAGTCTGATGCAGCTTTATGGACCGACAGTGTGTTTAACATGCTGTCGATCGACGAGCGAATTGGTCAGTTGTATATGGTAGCCGCTTATTCAGGTGGTGAAAAATATAATCAACCGAACATTGAAAAGCTCATTCGCGAACAAAAAGTCGGAGGCTTAATTTTTATGCAGGGAACGGCAAAAGCACAAGCAGAGCAAACCAACCATTACCAGCAAATCAGCAAAGTACCGCTGATACTGGCGATGGATGCCGAATGGGGTTTGGGTATGCGGCTTACCGGTATTCGCGATATGCCCCGACAACTGATGTTGGGTGCAGCGAAAGACAGTACGCTGGTATTTAAAATGGCCAGTGCTATTGCCAGTCAATGCCGACGACTCGGTGTTCATATCAATTTTGCTCCCGTATTGGATATCAACAATAACCCGGGCAACCCGGTGATCAATTTCCGTTCGTATGGCGAAAACAAGATCAAGGTTGCAAACTACGGTTTACAATATATGCTGGGTTTACAAGAGAACGGCATCATGGCATGTGGTAAACATTTCCCGGGTCATGGCGATACGGATATGGATTCGCATAAAGATATGCCTGAGATCAGTAAGTCGTTGGCTGCACTGCAGCAAATGGAACTCTATCCGTTTCGCACCCTGATCAATAAAGGCCTGCAATCGGTTATGATCGCACATCTGCATGTGCCGGCAATCGATTCGCAAAAAAATATCCCCTCAACGTTATCGTATAAGGCGATCACACAACTACTCAAAAAAGAACTGGCATTTACAGGTCTCGTGTTTACCGATGCCTTGAATATGGAAGGCGTTGCCAAGTATTATTCACCGGGTGAAATTGACCTGAAAGCATTTATGGCCGGCAACGACATGCTGTTGTTTTCGCAAGATGTACCGGCCGGTATGGCGAAAATCAAGCGCTTGGTAGAACAAGATACGATGTATGCCCTGCAACTTGAAAGCAGTGTCAAAAAAATTCTGATGGCGAAGTATCGTGCCGGACTTTCCCATTTTACCCCTATAAAAACAGATTCTATCGATCAGGATCTCAACCAGTATACAGCTACCCTTCGTCGCCAGATCGCTGCCGCATCGATAACATTGCTGAGCGATCCCTATCAGATCATGGATAAATTGAAAAAGTTTGATTTGAAAAATCTCACGTATGTCGGCGTAGGAATCAGTGCTGAGAATACGTTTGTAAAAGCGTTAAAAAAATATGGCTTACAAAAAGTATTTTTCGCTCCATCAGATGCGAAAAGTAAAAATGATTTTGTAAAGCGTTTTAAAAATAATTCAACCCTCATCATTGGTATACACGGCATGACGGGATATCCGACCAATAATTTCGGTCTTGAAAAAACCGAGATAGAGATCGTGAACGAACTGTCGGCTACCAATCGTGCACTGACTGTTTTATTTGGTAACCCCTATGCCTTGAAAAATTTCTGTTCAATCAGTGGTGTCATGGTTACCTACGACGAAGCAGAAGAAACCCAGGAAGTAGCAGCACAGATCTTAACCGGGCAATTAAAACCCAACGGCAAATTACCGGTTAGTGTTTGCGGGCCTTTTAAAGCGGGTGAAGGCATTGTGTCACTCACCACTTTGTTGGGTGAAATAACAGATACAGTGGCCTATCGGAAGCAGTACATGAATACCAATCCGATGAGTGATGCGTATGCCTCAAAACTGCTCAACAATAATATAGCGCTTGAATGTTGTGTCAGCCCTCAAGCGGTGGGTGCTGATTTAAAAACACTGGATAAACTCGACAACTTTTTGGAATATGTGATCAGAGCCGGAGCCTTTCCCGGTTGCCGGATTCTGGCTGCAAAAGATGGAAAAGTTTTTTACGACAAAGCCTTTGGTTACCTCACCCAGGAAAAAAAAGATCTTGTAGATATCGAAACGGTGTATGATGTTGCCTCGGTGACAAAAGTTGTGGCTACTACCATGGCCGTTATGAAATTGTATGATCAGGGGAAACTGAGTCTCGACGCGCCTATCGGCAAATATGTCCCATTGGTCCGTGGTAGCGATAAAGAATTTTTGAAAATCAAAGATATCCTGACCCACCAAGCCGGATTGAAAAGCTGGATCCCCTTCTATAAAGAAACCCTCGACGAATATGGCTATCCAAAATCATCTATCTATAGCAAAACCTATACTGGAAAATTCAGTATCCGGGTGTGCGACAATCTGTATATGAACAGTGATTGGATCGATACGATGTGGAAACGGATCGTAAGCAGTCCGCTCGAAAATCGAGGCAAATATGTGTACAGCGATCTTGATTTTATTCTTTTGCAGAAAGCCGTCGAATTCATTACCAAGCAACCACTCGATCAGTATGTCAGCAAAGAATTTTATCAGCCTCTGGGCATGAAGAGTACAACTTTTAATGCGAAATTAAAATTACCCAAACGGGAAATCGCCCCCAGCGAATCAGACAATTATTTCAGACATCAGGTAGTGAAGGGTTATGTACATGATATGGGTGCTGCGATGTTTGGAGGCGTAAGCGGACATGCAGGTATTTTTTCAACAGCCAATGATATCGGTATTTTGTTTCAGATGTTACTCAATGGCGGTTATTACAATGGGAAGCGCTATTTTCAACGATCAACCGTTGAATTGTTCACCGCCAAAAATTCATTTATCAGTCGAAGAGGTTTAGGATTCGATAAACCGGAAACCAAATCAGGAAAAGGAAATCCATGTTGCGATAATGCATCCCCCAAAACTTTCGGCCATCAAGGTTTCACCGGCACCTGTGTCTGGGCTGATCCGGAATCAAATTTGTTATTTGTGTTTTTATCGAATCGCACTTATCCCTCCGCAGAAAACAAACTCATCAATTCGTCATTGAATGTGAGAGAAACTGCGCAGCAATATCTATACAGTGCACTGGGTATTGCCGCCAAAGCCAGAAATTGAAATAAATACCATGTATTGGGTATTGCACTGCGCAAGCATTGCACTATGTTTGCAACATAATAAAAACAAAAACACATGAAAAAAACAATTCTTTTAAGTTTCGCACTTTTGCTCAGCGTTTCCCTTTTTGCTGATGACAAAGACAAAAAAGGTGATTTACCCGAAAAGAAAAATGCTGTTAAGCTTAACCTCACCTCCTTGGTTTACAAAAATATCGCTGTGCAATACGAAAGAGCGCTTGGACCAAAAATCGCTGTAGCTTGTCAGATTCGCTTGATGCCTAAAGGTTCTTTACCCTTTGCTAATTCGTTCGATCAGGCTGCCGGTGATTCTGTTGACATTTCGGCGATAAAAGTAGGTAGTTTTGCCATTACACCTGAGTTCAGATTTTATCCGCGAAAAGCCATGAAAGGATTCTACCTCGCACCATACCTGCGTTACCGAAACATCAGTCTCGAAGCTCCGATCAAATATACCGATGATAATAACAAAACAGAAACCCTAACCCTAGATGGAAAATTTTCAAGTTTTGGTGGCGGTTTAATGATTGGTTCACACTTTAATATTGGTAAATCATTCTCGCTCGATTGGTTCATTTTAGGAGTTCATTTCACCAGCACCAAAATGAACTTGTCCGGCAAAGCCAGTGGGGTAAATCTCTCACAAACAGAACAGCTAGATTTGAAAAAAGAAATCGACGCCAGCCTTGTGGATAACAAATTTATTAAGAACGCGGTGGTTAGTGTAAATGCACAAGGAGCAGATTTAAGTGGCAAATTCTCTCTTGTTGGCTTACGTGGATTTGGCTTGAATTTTGGCTATCGCTTCTAATCCCTCAGACGTTGATCATTTTTTTAAAAACTGTCCGTAGTGGCAGTTTTTTTCTTTTTATTCGTTTAAATAAAGTACGGAAAAGATTCCATCATTTTCACTAACTTTAATTGAATTTCAAAATGACCTCCACCTGAAACCGACCTTATGCTGTTTCAAAGAATTTATTCACTGCCCTTCCTATTGCTGTTCTTTGTCGCTTTTTTTTGTGCACCTCATTCCTGTGAATGGGGAAATACATTTTACTTTTACAGCGGATGCGTTGCCCTAGCCACCATTCTTTTGCTTCTCCTCATTTCCACTAAGGCAAGTATAAGCCAAAAGATTATCGGCTCGCTCTTGTACTCCTTTTTACTGGTCGCTGAATGGATTCTGTTGTTTTTAATGCTCGATTTCAGGTTGATGTGCAGGCTCTTTTGAGGAGAAAGATATTGCTGGCAAAAGTGGACAGAAAGAAAGATACCGAACAACATCAGTGAACTGTCACCGCTTCGTGTAAAACTCGTGCCTTGCGCTCACGGGTGATATGCAAAATATTTGTACTTTCACCTCATGGATAAAAGACTTTTTTTACTTGATGCTTTTGCACTGATTTTTCGCGCATATTATGCATTGGTCCGAAGCCCGCGAATCACTTCAACAGGCAAAAATACAAACGCTCAATTCGGATTTCTGAATTCCCTCATGGATCTGATCAATAACCAAAAACCATCACACCTTGCGGTTTGTTTCGATACGAAAGCGCCTACCGGGCGACATGCCGACTTTGCTGAGTATAAGGCGAACCGACAGGAAACACCCGAAGATATTTTGGCTGCTGTACCGGATATCAAAAAAATGTTGAAAGCGTTTAATATCCCCATAATTGAAGTAGATGGTTATGAAGCCGACGATATCATTGGAACGCTGAGTGTAAAAGCTGCGCAGTCGGGTTATCAGGTATATATGGTTACACCTGATAAAGATTACGGACAATTAGTGAATGAAAATGTCTTCATTTACCGCCCTTCCACGGCGTTTAGCAAAGCAGAAATTTTGGGTCCTAAGGAAGTATGCGCAAAATGGGATATCAGCGATGTAAAGCAAGTGATCGACATTTTGGGCATGATGGGTGATGCGGTCGATAATATTCCCGGTATCAAAGGTGTGGGCGAAAAAACGGCTGCCAAACTTTTGAAAGAATATGGCTCCATGGAAAATATTCTCGAACAGGCCGACAACATCAAGGGCGCCATTGGCGAAAAGATCCGTAATGGAAAATCAGATGCCATCATGAGTAAAAAACTGGCAACAATTATCTTGGATGTTCCCTGCGAATTTCATGAAGAAGACTTTTGTATGAGTGAATGGAATCGCGAGTTGTTGGCTGAAGTCTTTAATGAACTTGAGTTTAGAACCATTGGCAAACGAATTTTAGGTGATGAGTTTCACATCGGTACACGTGAGCAGCCGGTGACACAGAAAGACCTTTTTGGCAATATCATCGAAAGCCCCATGTACAAAAAAGCTCCCCCCGCAGCAGAATCGTCGCAGGATGCACCGGAAATCACCCCGCTCAAAAGCATCGAAAATACTGAACATGTTTACATACTGGTTGATGATGCTGAAAAACGAAAAGAACTGCTCACGCAACTGCAGCGACATGTCGACACGCAGGCGGAAATTTGTTTGGATACAGAAACAACCGGCCTCGATGCCAATACTTGCGAACTGGTAGGGATGAGTTTCTCGATAAAAGCCGGTGAAGGTTGGTATATTCCATTCCCATCTGACCGTCAGGATTGTATCGATCTATTGCAAGAATTTACCAGCCTTTTTACGCATGAAAAAATTACTTGGGTCGGGCAAAATACAAAGTATGATCTGTTGGTTTTAAAAAATTACGGCATAGAGATCAAAGGAAATTTGTTCGATACCATGCTCGCCCACTATTGTTTCGAACCTGAAGGAAAACGAAGCATGGACTTATTGAGCGAAACCTACCTGCATTATCGTCCGGTGAGTATTGAAGAATTAATTGGTAAAAAAGGAAAAGGGCAAGGCAATATGCGCGATGTACCGCTCGAAAAAATCAAAGAGTATGCCGCCGAAGATGCGGATATAACGTTGCAGCTTAAACAAAAATTTGTTCCCTTATTAAAAGAAAATGATGTGGAGAAGGTATTCCATGAAGTGGATACTCCCCTGATCAAAGTACTCACCCAGATGGAATTCGAAGGTGTAAAAGTGGATACTTCCTTTTTGAAAAATTATAGTATCGACCTTGAAAAACTTGCCCGCGAATCAGAAGAACTGGTTTATCAACAGGCAGGTGTACGTTTTAATCTCGCTTCACCAAAACAATTAGGCGAGGTATTGTTTGAAAAATTAAAACTGGACCCTAAAGCTAAAAAAACCAAAACAGGTCAGTACCAAACGGGCGAAGATGTATTGTCGAAACTGGCGAAAGAAAATAAAATTTGTGACGATATCCTTTCTTTCAGAGAATACACAAAATTAAAAAATACCTATGTGGATACTTTACCCGCGCTAATCAATCCAAAAACGGGCCGGGTACATACTACCTTCGGACAAACCATCGCCGTAACAGGACGATTAAGCAGCATCAATCCAAATCTGCAAAACATACCGATCAGAACAGCACAGGGGCGCGAAATACGTAAAGCATTTATTCCACGCGACGAAAACCATATCCTTTTATCAGCCGACTACTCACAGATCGAATTACGCGTAGTTGCCGCCATCAGTGGAGATGAAGCCATGTGCGACGCCTTCAGACAACATAAAGACATCCATACCGCTACAGCCGCCAAAGTGTATAATGTCAACGAAAACGAGGTTACGAAGGACATGCGCTATAAAGCCAAGAGTGTCAATTTCGGAATCATTTATGGACAAGGCGCTTTTGGGTTGGCAGAGAATCTTTCGATTAGCCGCACGGAGGCAAAAGAGATCATCGACAATTACAAGAAAGAATTTTCAGGCATCCAAAAATACATGGATGATACCATCAATTTTGCCCGTGAACAAGGATATGTGCAAACACTGATGGGCCGTAAACGCTGGTTGAGAGATATTACTTCAGCGAACTTTACCGTAAGAGGCTTTGCTGAACGCAATGCGATCAACAGTCCGATACAAGGGAGCGCGGCCGATATGATCAAATTGGCAATGATCAGCATCCAAGCAAAATTAGCTGTGTCGGACCTGCGTTCAAAGATGATTTTACAAGTACATGATGAACTCGTTTTTGATGTGGAGAAAGAAGAAGAAGAGGCAATGAAAAAACTGATACTGGATTGTATGCAATCGGCCATGCCCTTGCCTAACAATGTTCCGGTAGTGGCCGAAGTAGGATCAGGGCTTAACTGGCTCGAAGCACATTAAAATGTTACTGAACATGCATACCTCAGCATTTTTAAACATATCACGACCCGGCATGTTACTGATCTTGTTTTTCGTCTGCGGATACAGCTTGGCACAAAAAAAGATAAAGGTTCGCTATGAATATGATGCAGAGCGAAATGTTCGTACCGGTAAACCCAATAAAGATTTGTACAGAATTTGTCGTTTTGATCGGCAAGGCAATATGGTACAGATCATCACCTTCGGCCAAATGCGTATAGTCAGCGACACAATACATGTAGCTTTAGCCGGCGGGGGCGATAGCCTGCAGGTTGTGGAAACCTACCCCGTCGACCGCAAAAAAACAGCCCGCGTTGAAAATTTCAATAAGATTAACGATAGCCTGATTCTGTCAAACGGATATGAAATCTGGAACCGAAACGATACCCTTCGTTTTGCTAACAGCTATCAAAAAGATTCACCATCCACTTATGTTGTAAATGCGAAATACGAACGACGCATACCCATGGCTATGCCTGCCTACCGCTGCGACCTGAATTTTTTGCCATTACCCCCGGAAGAAAAATCAACAAAATACTATAATCAAAATCAGCAACTTGAAAGGAAAGTTTTTACCCCCGGACAAGCCGACGAATCGCTTCCGGTAGTCGTGTTTTACCGTTACGATCAGTTCGGGCGACTTGCTGCCGACTCTACCCTGCAGGGAAACGAATGTATCAACAAAACAATTTTTATCTACAATCGTAAAGGACAACTTAGCCGTACCATCAAATCGCTGAAACGATCAACTGTAGTGAATGATTACTTTTACAACGAAAACGGCGACCTGATCAAAAAGAAATTATCTAAAGACGCGTCGCTGCTTTATCAATATCAATATTATTAGCCTGATACGCCATCCGTTACGATTCAATTTACCGTCATGAAAATTACCCTAGTGCTCATCGTTATGCTGTATATTCTTTCGCCCGCTCAGGCCCGAAAGAAAATTAAAACCATGTATGAATATACGCTTGAAAAAGATCTCAAAACAGGAACCCAAAAGTACTCGCTCGAAAATGCATATCGTTACGATGTGAGCGGCTTTCTGTATCAAAAAACAAATTATACCAAAATTGACTTCTACGATGCCGAGCATGCAGCAATCACCAACGATGAATTGAATTCGGCAATAGTTTACAGACGGCGATGCGATTCGATCGATTATGAATTTATTGGTTGCGTCGAAAACTTTCGTACCGTGGCAAAAAACACGCTTTGTGCAACCGGGCATATCATTAATTTTCAAAACAGTCATTTTCCATTGCGTCGATTTTATACACGCTTAAGCGACAATATTTACCGCATGGAGACTGAAACATCTCTCCCGGTATTGGGAAACGAAAGCGGTTATTGTGATAGCTTGTTTAACCTGATCGCGCCCTGGCAGGTAAGCGTTCTGAAAGATGCGGATGCGCGTCTGAGTATGCTGATCGAATCTGATGACGAAGGAAACGAGATCACCCGCAAACACTTCAGTTACGATGCTGACGGGCGAATGGTCAGCGATTCAACCTTCGACAAAGCGGGCAATCGCCTGATAAAGAGTACTGACTATACTTACA
>CAZFKA010000075.1:0-13169 GCA_964519155.1 uncultured Bifidobacterium sp.
TTTAGGCAAAAAATACGGGAAAACTTAGGTATACAAACCGCCATTCACTGAGATCACTTGCCCTGTAATATAGGCCGCATCTTTCGAAACGAGGTAAGCGACCAGCGACGCAACCTCCTCCGCTTTGCCAAATCGCTTCATGGGTATCAGGTGACTCAATTCCTTTTCATCGAGATCGGCGGTCATATCTGATGCAATAAATCCGGGCGCAATGGCATTTACGGTAACATTTCGTTTGGCCACTTCCTGCGCCAATGCTTTGGTGGCCCCGATCATACCTGCTTTTGCCGCACTGTAGTTGACCTGTCCGGCCATGCCTTTCAAACCACTTAAAGAAACGACATTGATGATACGCCCGAACCGATTCATCAGCATTGGGTTCAACACCGTACGCGTGACAAAAAACATACCCTGCAGACTCGTATCCAAAACGCTATGCCACTGTGCATCGGTCATGAATGACATGAGCGTGTCCTGCCGAATACCCGCATTGTTTACCAATACTTCGATAAGCGCTGACCGATCTGCTGCTTTGACCCAGGCTCCTAATACTTGTTCGATATCGTTTTGATCAGCGACATCAAACTTCAGCAGTTCAGCATCAACACCACATTCAACACATCGTTGCTTCGTGATGAGTGCTTCTTTTTCGTTTCCTTTATAATTGATCAGGATATGATAGCCTAAACCCGCCAGCTTGACACAAATCTCACGACCGATGCCCCGGCTTCCTCCCGTTACTAATGCAAATTTTTTCAAGAAAAAAGTATATTAAAATTCGTAAAACTTCTCGAAACGCTCATACCGGTCTTCTTCAGATGTGCTGAACAAATACCCGATTTGTACGCCGAATGTTTTGTTGCGGGTCACTGTAAACTGCGGATTGATATCGGTAGTGCTAATATCGTAAAACGCTACCATATACATGCCTTTTTTCAGTTCGAAACCCGCCTTAACCTTGATACCGGCATTCCAGGGCTTCAACTGATCGGTTGTGTAATTGGTTCCCACCCTTAACTTACCGTTCTCCACATTTTTGCCATTGCTGTAAAATTTATGTTGCGAATGCAGCAGTTTTTCAATGAACGGACCGGCGCCAAACACCAGATAGGCCGATTTTACATCCATTTTTCCGGTCAAACAGATCGGCAAGGAAATGTACCCGAGATCGGTATTATATTCTTCAGAAACATTATATCGGTCTGATTTGTAATAACCGCCGCGTAAGGTATAATTTAATTCGGTTTGCAAACTCAGATGTTTGTTCATAATCACATCTGTGATAACACCTACGTTGAACCCCATTTGACTTCTAAACACGCCTTCATAGCGATATGAATTCGATTTAAATACTTGACGGTTAAAATTCAGGCCGCCAACCGGACCTATCCTCACCTGAGCTATTCCATGATCTGCCAAAGCGCATACCAACAGACAGACCAATACCCATTTTTTAGCCATTATTCTGATTTTGAGGCGAAAAGTACAAAAACTTTTTTGCTTCTTCTCCATTTTTATTCAATTATTTTCATTTTGGCGGGTATATTTGAGCATACAAAAACCAATACTTTAGTGGCTGTTTTATTCGGTTCTTTTATAGCTTTCTTTGCACCGAACAACAGCGAAGCCGGTAAACATTCTTTTTGACAAGATAAACTTTAATCAATTAGTTGGAAAATATTTTGATCCGCATTGAGCACCTGCAGGTGAGCTTTCGTACTGAAAACGAAACGACACGAGCTGTTGATGATATCACATTTGATCTTTCGGAAGGAGCCACACTCGCTATTGTGGGGGAAAGTGGATCGGGTAAATCGGTAAGCGCCTTGAGTATAATGCGCTTACTGCCCGTCAATGCCCAAATTGCTTCTAACAGTAAGATCAGCTTTCGAAGGAAGAATGGACAACTCACCGACCTGAGCAGTGCAACCGAGCAAATATTGCAACAAATCAGGGGACATGAAATTGCTATGATCTTTCAGGAACCGATGACCTCACTCAACCCCTTAATGCGTTGCGGTGAACAGGTTGCTGAATCGATCCGGCTGCATCTTGGCGTGAACGTCCGAGAAGCAAAACAAAAAACGCTTGCACTATTTGAGGAAGTAAAAATACCCTTTCCCGAGGCTGCCTATGATAAATATCCGCATGAATTATCAGGTGGACAAAAACAAAGGGTTATGATTGCGATGGCCATCAGTTGCCAACCAAAATTGCTGATCGCAGATGAACCGACTACGGCGCTTGATGTGACGGTGCAAAAAAGTATTTTGGAATTGTTGAAAGAACTGCAGCAAAAATATGGGATGTCCATTTTGTTTATCACACACGATTTACATTTGGTCAAACGCTTTGCTGACGAGGTGTTGGTGATGTACAAAAGTAAAGGGGTTGAATATGGCAAATGTGCGGATGTATTTGCAGCACCCAAACACCCGTATACTAAAAGTTTGATCAATTGTCGCCCGCCTCAAGAAATAAGGGTCAAAATACTGCCGACTGTTGCTCAAATTACGGCCGACGAAAAAATCCTTCATCAAGCCGACAATATCATTTCTCCCCAGGCTTTCGCTAAGCGTATGGCAATGCTTGATACCCGGGAAACTTATCTGCAACTTAAGGATTTACAGGTATGGTATTCGGTTAAACGAAATTTTTTAGGTAAAACAACTGCTTGGTATAAAGCGGTACAGGGTGTGGATATGCAAATCAGGCGAGGAGAAACGATGGGCTTGGTCGGTGAGAGCGGTTGCGGAAAAACAACTATTGGCAAAGCCATTGTGAAACTTACTGATATCCATGGTGGTGAAATATTGTATAAAGGAAGAAATATTGCTGACTTTAACCGACACGACTTGATGCAATACCGACGAGCGGTACAGATCATTTTTCAGGACCCCTACTCTTCGCTGAACCCCAGAATGACTGTTGGACAAGCCATCAAGGAACCGATGGATGTACATGGTCTGGAGAGCGCGAAAAACCGCAAATCCTATGTTATTTCCCTGCTCGAAAAAGTGGGTTTGCTGCCCGAACACTATGACCGCTATCCGCATGAATTTTCAGGGGGGCAACGACAAAGAATCAGCATAGCCCGGGCCTTGTCGTTAAATGCCGAATGCATGATATGCGACGAAAGTGTTTCAGCACTGGATGTCAGCGTACAGGCTCAGGTATTGAATTTGTTAGTTTCACTTCGCGAAGAATATGGATTTACTTATTTATTTATTTCGCATGATCTGGGCGTGATCAGGCATATCAGCGATCATGTGACGGTGATGCACCAAGGCCGTGTAACAGAATGTAAGGATGCCGAAACACTCTACCGACAGCCCGGCGAAGCGTATACAAAAACCCTCCTCTCGGCCTATTGACCGAACTGCTTTTACAACTTTTCCAGAAGATAATTGGTGATTTTTCTAAATAATTGTAAGCGTGTCACTCCACCGGAAATGCCATGATTCTTGTTCGGATAAATCTCCGAATCAAAATCTTTATTCGCTTTGATGAGCGCATCAGTCATCATCATTGTATTTTGCAAATGCACATTATCGTCGGCACTGCCATGAATCAGCAGATAATTTCCTTCCAGTTTGCTCACCATATTGACCGGCGAATTGTCATCATATCCCTTTGCATTTTCCTGTGGTGTACGCATATACCGTTCGGTGTAAATATTATCGTAATAACGCCAATTGGTGACTGGTGCCACAGCAATTCCGGTTTTGAAAACATCCTTGCCTTTCAGCAGACAAATACTACTCATATAGCCACCATAACTCCATCCCCAGATACCGATACGTTTAGGATCGATATTGGGTTGTTCTGCGAAATATTTTGCTACAGCAATCTGATCATCGCTTTCATATTTACCCAATTGCAAATAGGTTTTCTTTTTAAACTCTTCGCCCCTGAATCCCGTACCGGTGCCATCGACACAAACAACGATATAACCGTTTTGCGCCAGCATTTGATACCACCACATATTACCGATCGAAAATTGATTGGCAACGGACTGTGAACCTGGCCCACTGTATTGAAACATCAGCAAGGGGTATTGATTTTCTTCTGAAAAATCGCGTGGTTTTAGCAACCAGCCATTGAGTAATACGCCTTCAGCATTGGGAACTTTGAACAATTCGAATTCCGACAATTTATATTCAGCCATTTTTGCCTTCAATTCTTCATTGTCTTTCAGCACACGCTTAGTAAGACCGGGGCCCACCAGGGTAAAAGTGGGTACTTTATTGATACTGGAATGTTTGTCGAGAAAATAGGTAAAATCGCTGTTGTAAGTCACTTCGTGTACCCCCGGTTCAGGCGTGATGCAGGTCTTATTATTCCCTTGAAGATCTACAGCATATAGTTGACGATCGAGCGGCGACAATTCGGTACTCATATAAAACACTTTTGCTCCCTTTTCATCCACACCTTTGATTTCCGCTACATCCCAACTGCCTTTGGTAAGTTGGGTCGATTTATCTTCGTCGATATCGTGCAGGTAAATGTGGTTGTAACCGTCTTTCTCTGCAGTGTATACAAATGCATTTTTATCTTTTAAAAATTCGATATTATCGTTGATCTCGACATAGTACTTATTGGTTTCATTGTAGATGAGTTTTGTTTTGCCATTTCGGGCATTCACTGAATAAAACTCAAGGTGGTTTTGCAAACGATTGAGTTTGTAAACGATCAACGTATTGTTGAACGGATTGATCCTGATTCTTGGAATGTAAATATCCGTATCGTCACCCAACTGTACGTTTACCGTACGGCTATCATCAATGTGATACACTTTGATAGCCACGAGTGAATTCTTTTCACCGGCTTTTGGATACTTGTATTTATAATCGGTAGGATAAAGATGGTCGTAAATGGCAAAATTATATTCAGGCACCTGTGTTTGATCGAAACGGTAATAGGCGATAAAATCTCCCTCTTCGCTCCATTCGTAAGCTTTTGTAAATTCAAATTCCTCTTCATAAACCCAGTCACAATTGCCATTGATGATATTAAACTCCCCATCTTCGGTAACAGCAACCTGATCGGCAGTACTCAGATCGAGGTAATATAAATTGTTTTTAAAAACATAAGCGACCTTATCACCGAGTGGAGAAAATGCTGCATGCAATATTTTTTCTTTATGCACCTGCGTCACTTTTTTGGTAGCTATATCATACACATAGACCCGATGCAAAACCGATCGACGATAAATATTTTCACTCTCGGTTAATAAAAGTAATTTGCTTTCATCACGACTGAATTCGTAATCATCGATTTTTAGAACTTTACCATTGAATTGAATCTCATTGAGGTTCACAATATTGGTTACTGAGCGACCTGTTTCAAAATTCATCTTTTGCAACATTCCCCCTTTACTAATTTCGGTATAAAAATGCCCATCCCGCATAGAACGAAATCCGGCAACAGCGTCTTGTTTGAATACATTTTTTGTAAAAATATCCTCAAGAAATATTTCCTTTTTCCCCTGGGCAAAAGTGGAGAAAGCCAAGCAAAGTATTAATAAAAAAACGGGGGTGCATTTCATAGCGAATGTGTTTTGAAGATCAGACAAATCTAAGGTAGAAAAATGAATTTTTCCGACCGCGCTTTTGTTTTTTATTCGAGTTAAGCGCTTGAAAAAAGCAGGATCTGACAAGGCACTGCCAGTAGACACAAAGCCTGTTTCGTCTAAGGCTGCTGCATCCAATCGATGATTTCCTTTTCGTCAAGTGTCAGATAATTCTTTTCGCGAATCACGGTAGTATCTTTTACAAACTTGATGGTGGGGAAGGAATATCCACCATTCATTTCAGCAAATTGTTCTGCCCCCGTGAAAGGGATATACGGAATATTGTTCATTTTCGTCGCTTCAAAAAAAGGCTTCTGACTAATGCTGTCTCCATTGAGTACTACAAAAAAAGGAAGCTCAGGATGTTTTTCCTTCATAATCCGCATGCGGATCGCGGCTTTGCGGCAATGCTGACAGGAAGGTGACATAAAAGCGATCACATGTTTTCCCTTTCGTAAATCTTCAGTTGGTGCTTTATTCACTGTTGATTGATAGAGTATACTCAGCGGGATGGGTTCGTTCACATCTTTTTCCTTATCATAAATATAAATACTTTCGGGTGGTTTGATAAAAAAAGGCAATAACACTGTAAGCAGAAAAATCAGGCTTACCACCCATCGATCGAATCGAAATTGCCATTCATGGCGAAGGAAGGCAATGAGCGCGATCAGGACAAGCATGGCGATGTTTTTATACACAGATTCGAGCGGGGTCATTTGCACCATTTCACCAAAACAACCGCAGTTGCCGCTGCTGCCATAGACCTTGATTACGAGCAACAAATAAACTGTAAATACCAGCAATAAGATAGACGACAATGGAATGGCTATTTTTCGCAAACGCAAATGAGTGATAAACAATACACCCAGAAAAAGTTCAAGACCGATCAACAGACGAGCACTCCACTCGGCCATTGTCCAGTTGAGCGGTGTTGTTTCTACAATGGTCCAACCGAATTGATCAAGTGTCGGCATTTTTGAAATACCGGAAAAAATAAAAACGACGCCGATGAGTACACAGGCCACTGACGCGACAATTTTAGCTGCAATTTTTGGGGGAGCATTCATAGGCTTAACGGTTCTTTTTACGTTTGACATGTGCGTCAACTGCAGCAATAGCCACCATGTTTACGATCTGGCGCACACTGCTCCCCAATTGCAACACATGTACTGATTTATTCAATCCCAACAAAATCGGGCCAATGGCCTCAGCATGCCCTAATTCCATCATCAGGTGATAGGCAATATTGCCCGCAGAAAGATTAGGAAAAATGAGAATATTCGGGTTATGTTGGGTGAGGGCGCTGAATGGATAATTTTCTTTCAGCAATTCCGTATTGAACGCCACGCTCGCCTGTACTTCGCCGTCAACAATCAGATCAGGATATTGTTGATGCAGTATATCAACAGCTTCTTTGACCACCTTGGCTTCAGTAAGATTGCTGCTACCAAAGTTCGAATACGACAACATTGCCACCCGAGGTTTAATATTCAAATTCCTGAGTTTTTCGGCCGCCAGCAAAGTGATCTCAACCAATTCGCTGGCTGTTGGAAACTCGTTTATGGTGGTATCGGCAAAACATATCGGGCCTTTGCGGGTCAGCATAAGATACATGCCGGCAATTTTATTCACCTGCGGTTCGACACCGATAATTTCCAAAACCGGTTTTAAAGTATCCGGATATTTTCGGGTGAGTCCGGTGATCAATGCATCAGCTTCACCACATTCGATCATCATACAACCAAAATAATTTCGTTCGCGCATGATTTTGCGGGCCTCATAAGTATTGTATCCTTTTCGTTGCCGCTTTTTGAATAACAATTCCCCAAATTCATTTCGCTTGCTTTCCAACTCATCAGCCTTGGGATCTATGATTTCCACACCCTCCAATTCCAGTCCATGTTCTTTGATGATCGATTTGATTTTGCGAACATTGCCCAGCAGTATCGGAACGGCTATCCCTTCTTCACGGGCAATTTGAGCGGCTTTCAGGGTTTTGAAATTTTCAGCATCAGCAAAAACAACGCGTTGTTTGTATTGCTTGGCTTTGTTGATAATCACTTTTAAGATATTATCATCTGAACCCAATCGGTTTTGCAATTCCTCTTCGTATGCCTTCCAATCGGTGATGATGCGTTGCGCAACTTTACTTTTGACTGCTGCTTTGGCCACTTCGAGCGATACGGTTGCCAGCAAACGCGGGTCCATGGGTTTGGGAATGATATAGGTTGGGCCATAACTCAGGTTTTTTTCCTGATAGGCCATATTTACCATTTCCGGTACGGGCTTTTTGGCCAAAGACGCGAGGGCTTTTACGGCAGCGAGTTTCATCGCCTCATTGATCGTCTTTGCCCGCACATCAAGTGCACCTCTAAAAATGTAGGGGAAACCCAATACATTGTTCACCTGGTTAGGGTAATCGCTTCGGCCGGTTGCCATTACAATATCCGGTCGCGCTTTTACGGCCGTTTCATAATCGATCTCAGGATCCGGATTAGCCAACGCGAACACAACGGGCCGGGGAGCCATGCCCTTCAACATCTTGGCATTAACGATTCCACCCTTTGATAAGCCGATAAACACGTCTGCATCTTTCATCGCCTGTTCGAGCGATTTCACTTTTTTTGCTGTCGCGTATTTTCTTTTCATCTCATCCAGATCATTGCGATCGTTCGTGATGGCCCCTTTACTATCGAACATGATAATATTTTCGACCTTGGCGCCTAGTTTGACATACAAGTTGCAACAAGCCATTGCCGAGGCCCCGGCACCACTTACTACAAAGCGTACGGTTTTGATATCCTTTTGTTGAAGTTCAAGCGCATTCAGCAAAGCGGCTGCTGAAATAATAGCCGTGCCATGCTGATCGTCGTGCATAATCGGAATATTCAATTCCTTTTTCAGTCGCTCCTCTATTGCAAAACATTCAGGCGCTTTTATATCCTCAAGATTGATGCCCCCGAAAGTCGGTTCAAGTGCTTTGACAATTTTGATAAAATCTTCTACGTCGTGGCAATTTAATTCGATATCGAAAACGTCTATGTCTGCATAAATTTTGAACAATAAGCCTTTACCTTCCATCACCGGTTTAGATGCGAGTGGACCGATATCGCCCAGACCTAAAACGGCGGTGCCATTCGAAATGACTGCAACCAGATTTCCCTTTGCGGTATATTTATAAACAGATTCCTGATTCTTTGCGATCTCGCGGCAGGGCTCAGCCACACCCGGCGAATAAGCTAAGGCCAGATCGTGTTGTGTTTTTGTTTCCTTGGTGGGTATAACTTCTATTTTACCCGGTCTTCCTTTTGCATGATAATCAAGCGCGTCACTTTTACGTATAATTTTTTGCATACTTATTTTTTACGTTCCAGGATGTGAATTTAAACAATACAAACTGATTTATTCCATGAATCTGGGTTCATGCTTTTTCCTTTTCGGCACCAAAACGGTAACCCGCCGCTTCAAGCTGTTCAATGATTTGCATCAATGCCCCCGTACGAACGGTTGAAGCGGAAACATTGCTTTTGGTAAACAGCCAATAATAGACTTGAAAAACACAACCGTCATTGGCGATATCGGTTAGTTGAACAGTTGGTTTATGTATTTCATTGACGAGCGATTGCATATTGTTCATGACATTTTCAATGATGGCCTTTGCTTGCTGTACATTTTTACCATACTGGATCTTCACGGTAAACTCATATCGATGCGAACCATCCATTGTATAATTTTGCAAAGGATTTTTGATGAGCATACTGTTTGGCATAAAGACATCTTTACCATCGGCAGTTTTTAATTCAGTATCCTTTAAATTGAGCGCCGTCACCACCCCTTTTATACCGTTACACTCCACGAGATCACCCACCCTAAAGGGGCGATTGGACGCTAACAGAATCCCGGCTAGGAAATTTTCACCGATATCTTTTAAAGCGAAACCAATAATGAAAGCTGAAATACCTGCGCCGGCCATTACACTCACGGCAATACCACCCATGCGCATGATTTTCAAGGCGCAAAGAATACCCACAATCACGATGATTACGCGGAGGATATTGGCAAAAAAAGTTGGCAATAAGGGATCATCGAAATGTTTACGAAAACGACTTTTTGAAATCTTTCGGATTTGAAGGCCGGCCAACCATGCGATCAGGATGAAAGCCATCGCAATAAAAAACCTTGAGAGCATACTCAACGACTCAACGGTTTCAAAAAACGGCGTGTTAAATAATTTGTGTATGAATTCTTTCATTGACGATGCAGGCAAAAATAACATTATTGCCACTTGTAAAAAAAATAATTAGGCGACACCGCTTTCTTGGCGACGGGTTCCGATTATCGCGTTGGCAGTCTGTTCGCTGATGAATTTTATACGACTCAGATCACCAAATGAAAAATACATGATTGATAGTGAATGGTATTCTTTTTATAGATACACATCAGGAGACTGCTACTCAAAATCGTCGTACAGCAAATATTTTTTCCTGATCTTTTTAAAACGATCCAATCCGGGTTGCCAAGTCGCACGCATATCTTCATCAGGTCTGTTTTCCATGATATGGTAACGAAGGGTGACATTTCCACTGAGCTTCTCAAAAAAGTCGTTGAAGAATTTCAATTTATCAGGGGCCAGGCTATATGCGTTTTTGATAAAACTCAAGTTGAGTTTTTTTCTCAGAATTTTCAAGACATCGTAGGGAGGTAAGCGCAGGTTTGCACCATAACAAACCTGATCCTGATACAAAGGACTTTTTGCTCCGGTGGTGCTTCTAGGTGTAAAAGAAAAGCCGTTGTTTTTAAATACCGGGGCGCCCCATACTTCAAAGGGCGTTTCGGTGCCACGACCGACGCTCACCATAGTACCTTCAAACAAACACAAAGACGGATACAACAACACTGCTGTTGATGATTTTAAATTCGGTGATGGTGGTACAGGAAGATCGTACAAGGTATTGTGGTCGTATTGTTGACATTTGATCACCTGCAATTTGCATTTGACCTTTCCGGTCAGCCAGCCTTCGCCGTTGAGCATTTTTGCGTATTCGCCGACGGTCATACCATGCACAATCGGAATGGCTTGCATGCCCACAAATGATTTGTTTTTTGCTTCCATGATCGGACCATCCACATAAAAACCGTTGGGGTTTGGCCGGTCCAATATAATCAGGGGAATATTAGTGTTTGCACAAGCTTCCATCATATATTGCAACGAAGAAATATAGGTATAAAACCGTGCGCCAACATCCTGAATATCAAAAACCACAACATCGATCCCCTTCATACTTTCTTTAGTGGGTTTTTTATTGGCTCCGTACATTGATGTAATCGTCAGTCCTGTTTGTACGTCGATACCGCTGTTTACTTTTTCTCCCGCATCAGCATTCCCCCTAAAACCGTGTTCGGGCGCAAATATGCGAACGATCTGTATACCGGAAGCCAGCAGGGTGTCGACGAGATGTCGCTGCTTCACCATAGACGTCTGGTTGACCAATAAAGCAACTTTTTTGTGCTGCAAACTTGGCAAATACGCATTCATTTGCTCAGCCCCTACTACAATCTTATTGGAAAAACGTTGTGCAGACACACCAAAGGATAGCGCAAAAATAAAAATCAATAGGTAAGGTAAAATTCGCATGGGAGAGTGTAAGCGTGATCAATTATGTTGCTGCAATATACACGGTTTCATGCATACAGACAATGATAAATTAAATGAAAAAGCGTTAAAATTATTCTTCAGGAGGGCGCGCACGCATCATTCCACTAAGCCTCGGATTTGTCTACCAACCTTCAACTAAAACATCAGCGAGATGCGCAGTACGAATATTCAATCGCTCGTGTCGGATATATCCATCAAGGTGCATCAGACAAGAAATATCGGTTGAAATAATCATTTCAGCACCGGCATCCAGGGCACTTTTCACTTTTGTTTGCGCCATACCGATGGAAATGGGTTCATATTTTATTGCAAATGTTCCACCAAACCCGCAGCAGGTTTCGCATTCCTTATTTTCGATTAGTTCGAGCCCGTTGACCCGTTGAAGCAAACGGCGGGGTGTTTCTTTAATCCCACATTCCCGCAAGGCCCCGCAGGCATCATGATAAGTGGCTTTCGCTTGTAGTGTAGCCCCAAAGTCTTCCCTTTTCAAAATATTGACCAGAAATTCCGACAATTCATAACTACGGGCGACCACTTGTTTTGCATCCTGCTTTATGGCACTGTCTTCAAAAATCTCATCAAAACAACCCCTTACGTAACCAATGCACGAACCGCTGGGAGCAACGATATATTCTGTACCGGAAAAATCGTGAACAAATTTTTCGCTTACTACCTTCGCTTCTTTCATAAAGCCGGCGTTATAGGCAGGTTGACCACAACAGGTTTGTTGAGGGTTATACTTTACCTGGCATCCGGCCTTTTCGAGGATCTTTACGGTATTCATACCTACCTGCGGATACAATTGATCAACAAAGCAGGGGATAAAGAGTTGTACATTCATGTGGATACCGGTGATTAATGAGACGACAAAACTACAACTTAGCTTTTGAAATTATTTTGATTTAGATGAATCATTTTGAGAGCACTGATGGCGGCTTCTTCCCCTTTGTGGCCGTGAGACCCGCCCAAGCGTTCATAGGCTTGTTGCTCGTTCAAAACGGTCAATATGCCAAAAATTACCGGGGAATCTAAACGAACATTCAATAAGGTAATCCCCTGTGTCACCGACTGGCAAACATAATCGAAATGCGGCGTATCACCCTTGATCACACAACCCAATGCAATATAGGCATCAGCTTTTGCATGCCGATCGAACTGATGTACCGCAAAGGGAATCTCGATGCAACCCGGCACTTCTATCTCAACACAATCTATCTGGGGAAACTGTCGCAAGATTCGACGGGCACCTGCTCGCAACTCATTAATAATGGCGCTATTCCAGGCGGTATAGACGATAACAACCTGCGCATGTTGAATCAGCAGATTGTCGGTTTGTAAAAGCGATTCCTGATTTATTTCGGAAGCCATGGCTTAGTTGTATTCACCTAGCCGGGCAAGACTTTTCTTGCAATCTTGTGCTTGTCCGCTTGATGGGAAACGATCAACAATTTTTTTGTATGTTTTGATCGCATCATCTTTTTTATTGGCGATTTCGTAAGCCATTCCGGCTCTTTCGAGGTACAAGGGGGTTAGCAAAACATTATTATCGTCAGACGAGGCTTCGAGATAAGCTTTGATCGCATCCTCTGTTTTGTTTTGTTCCATATAAGCATCACCCAAGGCTCCTTTGGCCACGTAGGCTACCATAGTCCCTTTGCCGTCGAAATCACGTAAGTGCTTTTCGGCGCGGGCAAAATCCCCTAATTTAAGGTAACAAACCCCCGCGTAATAATGAGACAAGTTCGCTGCGGGTGTACCGTTATACTTTTCGATGATTTTTAAAAAACCCGGATTATTGTTGTTGTCACCATTCAATGCCCAATTGATAGAGTCGATACCAAAATAGGTTTGCGCTCGGAAAATCGCGTCATTTGATTTTTGAATTTTAGGCGCACGGTAAAAACGAGTATAACCAAAAATACCTGCTACAACTGCCAAAAT
>CAZFKA010000076.1:0-9626 GCA_964519155.1 uncultured Bifidobacterium sp.
CTTCGAAGCGTCCTCGCTTCGAAGCTGTATTCTTTTGCTTTCAGCAAACTTAACGCAATCAACATAAGAAATCAATTTCAAATATACTTTTCGGGGAGTATTACATAATTCTAGACCTTTCTTTTACTGACGCCGCGCCAGCCGAAACACATATATATACACTTGCGCTGGCGGTGATATACATATAATTTATTGTACCCTAGTTATCATGGTCATTACAAAGTAAATAAAACGTTCCGTTGAAGAACATGCGTAGAAAAAGTAACAATTGGCCAAGCCAACTGAAAACTAAAAACTCACGAAGCCACATTCTTCAGAGTGATCGATTATCTCTTGCACTTGAAAAAACGCATGTTTACTTAAAAGACATGAATAACACTAAAGGGATCTACACCCTAAATAATTCTTCTGCATTGGCAGTAGTGATACGCGAAATGGTGTCAAGCTCCATTTGTTTGAGTTCCGCCAATTTCTCCGCAACAATTGCCACATAAGCGCTTTCGTTTCGCTTACCTCGATGCGGCACCGGTGTGAGATACGGAGCATCTGTTTCAAGCACGATATGTTGCAGATCGATCTCTTTCACCACGTCTTGTAAACCGGAATTTTTATATGTCAATACACCACCGATCCCCAGATAAAACCCCATGTCGATGATTTGCTTGGCCGTTTCGAGACTTCCGCTGTAGCAATGAAAAACACCTCGCAGCCCGCTGTTCGCGTACTCACGAACAATATCAAGGGTGTCTTTGGTCGACTCTCTGGTATGAATCACAATCGGTAACCTATACTGCAAAGCCCATTCTATTTGTTGCCGAAATGCTCGCTTTTGATCATCCACAAATGTTTTATCCCAATGATAATCTAATCCGATCTCCCCCACAGCACAAAATTTTCTTTCTTGCAACCACGATTTGACCTTTGTAAGTTCTTCTTCCACATTCTCTTTTACATAACAGGGGTGAAGCCCCATCATGGCAAAACAGTTTGCCGGAAAATTGTGCTCTGCCTGCAACATCGCATTGATCGTTGATGAATCACAATTCGGCAGCAGCATTTTGCTTACTCCCGCTGCAATCGCCCTGCTGATCATCTCCCCACGATCGTTATCAAACTGTTCATCATACAGGTGCGTATGGGTATCGATATACATCTTCAAACGTTTTGCACAAAAATAAGTTTTAATCTGCTAATCCGATACGGCGGCCTGCGAACATCCCCATTGCGCGTCTGATGCCGCGGTTGGTGAATCGAAAACCACATATCATGAAACAATGCGGCATTTATATTGAATTTACGCTATTTTGCAATGAATTCAATGCACTGCCTAAGCGCGCCGATATGTTGTCTACAACCAAAATGCTTCTGACCTTTGTTGCGACACTCTCAGTTGCCTTCTTTGTCATGCCGCAGGGTAGCCAATGCCAATCCTCATTTTTTTTCGATTATTATAACAGCGGAAACGGTTTATCACAAAACAGTGTTTACAGTATCGCCCAAACCAGCGACGGATTTATGTGGTTTGGTACACAAGAAGGCATCAACCGGTTTGATGGAAAATATTTCACGCAAATAAGCGAAAATTATAACCGCAAGGATAAAAACGAAATGGATTATGGAGAGTTTTCGAAAACGATCAATTGTCTGCTTTGCGATAGTCGCGATCATCTCTGGGTGGGTACGGCTAAAGAAATTGCGATCTACGACCAGCGTAAAAATAAATTCTATACTCCTTCTTTTTATTATCCGGGATTGACCTTACCCCCCGATCCCAATATCGTTGCTGTTTGTGAAATACAACAAGTGCTGTGGATCCTTACCCAAAACAAAGGTGTATATGCCTACGATACAAAAAGGAAAGCAATGATAAATTTGCGTTGGCAAGATCAGGCTCCAAAAAAAATATTGAGTGTACAACGTGATAGCCAAAACCGGATATGGCTTTGCAGTGAAAAAGAAATATTTTTACTCAGCGGAGACCTTTTTCGTCCGGTAGAGCAAATAAACGACTTCCTGAAACCCGCGGGTCTTATCGATATGCGTATTGTCGGAGCTGAACTTTGGCTGATCAATGGGAAACGACAAATCTATTATTGCGCTACCGATCTTTCGCCTAGATCGATTAAACATTTCCCCGAAGGTTTTACCGGCTTGTCGCTTGTTAGCGACCCGGCATTATTGCACCTCAGCAATGACAGTATGCTGTGGATCGGCAGCCGAAGTGACGGACTACTGAAAGTAAACCTTCGTTCGCGTCGTTACGAACCACTCGCCGATAATAGTCCTAAACAGATATTGAATACGCGATTTGTCCTGAGTTGCTTTACTGACCGACAAAAAATAACCTGGGTGGGTCTTAGCGGAGGTATCTTCAAATTCGATCATAAAGATACCCGTATCGATCTTTGGCGAGCAGGCAGCACGGAACCGAAGAAAACAACTGATAATCATATCATGAGTATCTTTTCGGCTAACGACCGGGATATGTATATGGGAACGCTCAATGGTGGATTGCTTCACCTCGATCTTGCTACCGGCGAGCATCAGCATTATATGCCAACCAATATTGGTAACGCTTTATCTGAATCTAAAAATATTTATGAAGTGATCGGCGAAGGCCAAAATATGCTTTGGATGGCAACCTGGGGTGGACTTTACTCATTCAACACCCTCACAAAACAATTTATCGAATATAAAGATTTTAACGATGAACAAACCCTACAACTATGCGCATTGCTCAAACTGCACCATACCGACTTTATATTGATCGGTGGCTATAACGGCGGCTTACGTCTTTTCAATACCCTTACCAAACATTTTTCAAAGCCAAAAGATGATCAGCATTTTTTAGACAATACGCGATTACGGGTGCGCTATATGAAGGAGTTTGAGCATGGTGATATCCTCATGTCGACTGAAACCCAATGTCTCGTAAAATACAACTACATAAGCGGTTTGTTCACCACCTATCCCCAGTTCATTCGTATTTGCGGAGCATCACGTTATTTCTGCTTTCACGATAAATATTTATGGATCGCTACCGATGATGGATTGATACAAGCTGACCGGCAAACCATGGCAGTACTCCGTTGCTGGACAAGCAAAAACGGATTAGCGAATGATTATATTTATGCCATACAACCCGATCGGTACGGACGTATCTGGATCAGTAGTAACGGCGGCCTATCGATGATTGATGCGAAAAACAACACCTGCCGGAATTTTTCGTTGTCAGACAATCTTCAAGATCTTGAATTCAATACAGCTTCCTGTTATACCGATCAAAAAGGCAATTTATGGTTTGGTGGCATTAATGGCATGAATATGGTTGAACCCAATATCACCCCACCCGATACATTTTCACCAAGACCTACACTTACCCAGATTAATGTAATGAACCAACCCTTCGAAAGTGACACTGCCATTCCTTATTTGCATAAAATAGTGCTGCCGTACAATAAAAATTTTATCAGTCTGCAATTTCAAACGCTCAACTTTTCACAAACCGACAAAATCGTTTACAAATACTATTTAGAAGACGTCGACACGGGATGGATCCATACGAGTCAAACCAACTTGCTGAACTATACACAACTACAACCCGGACAGTATACCTTTCATATGATGTCGGCAAATGCCGGGGATATCTGGTGTAAAAATGAAACTACCCTGCAAATCATTATTACGCCGCCGTGGTGGCAAAGCTGGTGGTTCAGAATATTAGCAATCTCCTCAATTTGCGCAGCGATTTTTTATTTGATCTCAGCCCGCATACGCTCGATCAGAAAACAAGAAAATCTCAAATACAAGATCATTGAAACGGAAATGAAATCGCTTCGATCACAAATGAATCCACATTTCATTTTCAATTCCCTAAACAGCATAAATGGCTTCATTATCGAAAACAAAACACATTTGGCCAGCGATTATCTAACCAAATTTTCACGGTTGATCAGACTAATACTTGAAAATTCGAAAAATGAAACCATTACGCTCGAAAAAGAGATCGAAACCTTGAAGTTGTATCTGCTGATGGAAAGCCTTCGGTTTGAAGATAAATTTACGTACAGCGTAAACGTTCAAGTTGATATTGACGTTGATGATATCAACATCCCACCGCTGATAATACAGCCTTATGTTGAAAATGCCATTTGGCATGGGCTATTACCTAAACCACAAAAGGGATGGGTAAAAATTGATATTACACAAAATGCAGAAAAACTCATGATCAGTATCAACGATAATGGGATAGGACGCGAACAGGCGCAAAAAAATAATGCAGGTCGAACGAAAAGCAACCGGTCATATGGTATGGAGATCACGCAACAAAGAATATTGACTCTACATCCCAAAAATAGTATTGTGATCGACGACCTAAGAGATCGCGATGATCAACCGAGTGGCACCAGGGTCACATTACATATTTACTTACCCTCCAATTCATAAACGCACTTCTATGAAAGCAATTCTGATTGATGATGAGCAACATTGTATCAAAACACTGCAATGGACACTGGCCCAGTATTGTAGCGATATCGACGTAGTCGCAACTGCCAATGATGCTGCCGAAGGAAAAAGATTGATCGAAATCAATAAACCGGATATCGTATTTCTGGATATCGAAATGCCGGTGATGAACGGTATTGAGATGATAAAAAGCATCCCGGAAATTCAATTTGAAATTATTTTCACCACCGCCTATGACAAATATGCGATCAATGCCTTCCGATTGAACGCACTCGATTTTTTACTGAAGCCCATTGACAAAGATCATCTGATAGATGCGGTAAAAAAGGTAAAAAACAGAAGGAACGGTGTTCAGGCAAATCAAATCGAAAACCTTTATCATACGCATAAAAATAAGGTAGCCGACAAAATTGCCATCCCAACGGCCGATGGTTTGCAATTTATTTCCTTACAGGATATCATCAGAATAGAAGCCAATGGCAGCTACTGCAACTTTTATTTGACTGATGGCAAAAAAATACTGCTCTCCAAAAAACTAGGTGATGTAGAAGAAATTCTTTGTTCGCATGAAAATTTCTTCAGGGTACATAAAAGCAATATGATCAATCTGAAATATGTGGAGAAATATATAAAGGGAGAAGGAGGTGAGATACAAATGATTGACAAAACCGTCATTGTGTTATCGCGGACCAAGAAAGCCGAGTTTCTCGAACTCTTTGCGAAAGTATAGTTTTGCAAAAACACTTTACTGCCCTCACCTTACCGTTCGTAAAATGATTACCGCAGTTGGTGGGTTTACCGTAAAAGCTGATTACAGATCAAAATACTTTTGTTTCATAATCAAACACAATGAAACAAATAATATTTCTCAGTCTTGTTGTCTGCGGTGTGTACCAGTACAGTTTCTCACAACCCAAAAATGCAACCCGGCAATCGCTACGCTCCAACCGTGTTCCGCTCAACAATGCGTTTAAAAACGATAACCGCATAGTACACAGATTTGATACTATCTCTTTTCAAAGAAACATGCAGACAGTATTTCTGGTGTATAAAGTGTTCTACATCAAAAGTAATGATCCTCAGTTTCGCAAAGGCCTTTTGCTGATGGGTAGCGGAAATAATGAATCAAATCCTGCAGTCGGAAGTTTGACAGGATCGCTTGAAAACAGCTTATGCGCCGATGCTGCCCGTCAGGGATATGTTGCGGCAATAGTACAGTACAGTGCCGGACCCGGTATCGCAAATTGGAATGCCAGCACCCAGCAATTGGCCGAAGACTACGATCGTTGCGTGAGCGATATGGCTTCCAAGTTTGCTATAGCCAAATCAAAGTCTGTCTTTGGTGGAGTATCCTATGCCGGATTTCTTTTGCTGACCGCCAATGCATATACATCAGTGCTTCAATACGGTAAAGGCATATTGGCCCCTTGCAGTGCAACATCCACCGACGCCGCATCGAAGTTTAAAATTCCGGTCATGTCGATCTGTTGCAGTGGCAATCATGAAACCGGATATGGAAATGTAAATGGCAGTGCCTTGTACAACGCTATAAACCCACAGGTAAAAAATAAAAGTGAATGTATCATCGATGCAACTTGTCAAACCCATTGTGGTGGCAATTGGGTAACACAACTGCTGCAAAAGGCGATTCAATGGCTTCAATAATATATCCTCCAATACAAATCAACTTCCAATGAAAACAATGTACTTCATTATACTCATAGTACTCAGCATACAAAGCGTTCAGGGGCAATCGTATAGCGGATGGCTGAGCGCCGAAAAAAACAGAAACCTGAAAATGCGATGGGCTACAAAAAAAGACTCCGAAAACCATAGTTATATTCTGATACAATTCTTGAGCAGTGTGGCTTGTCGGTTTTATGTCACAGCATCACTTTGCGATAAGGACGCAAAAGATATCAATGGCTGGAAACCGGTTCATTTGACTGCGAATAAATTATCGACTTACTCATTTAAAATGCTTAACACCTGCTCAGCCGGATTCTGGTGGTGGTATAAAAACTACAACACATCATCAGTGAAATACGACGACAACTAATCGCTCACCAAAAAATAAATTATATCGTATGAAAAAATCAATCTTCTCTCTGTTTCTTCTCCTGCTGCTCAAAAGCACGATGGCGAATTCTGTTCTGGTCAAACTGTTCAACAACTCTAACGCAACCATTCATTGTACCAATCTGCGCATACAGAACGGATCGTTTGGGATCAGAGATCACGGAAATCCCTTTTATGGGAAAGAGTATGGACCGGGCAGTCATCTTGAACTCAATACCGGTTCAGCCAGTGCTTTCTGTGGTACCGACGGCTATGTTGAGTTTCAAACACAGGTCAATAACAAGACTTACCAAATTCTGATCTCCTTCGATAATCCTTTTATTGGCTCCAACGAATTTTTCGCAAGTGCTTCTCCTCCATTCCAGATCAGGCATTTAAACGGTGGCTCAGGAAGCGATATGGTCATCAGCTTCGAACTGAGTGGTGGCCCCACCCCTACCCCCACACCTGTAGCGCCAAGCCCGATTGTCATTTCAAATGCCGGTAGCAAAACCATCACCGGAAAAATAAGCTGGAATATCAATGACACCGGATGGCCGCCCAGCGATGATTTGACCAAAGCGTTTGAAATCAACATCAAAGCGCCCACTTTGTTTGTGGTTGACGGCTCAGGAAAAGCATCTGCTACCTATCAGAACCAAAGAGGATGGTTTGAACAGGTAAAAGAATTGAACAATATCTCGATCAAATTTACCGACAGGCAAAAAGAAAGACCGGCGCAACTTCAATCAGCTCCTAATCCGCTTTCCCCCCTGCGCACCGTAAGTTTTCAAATCACCAATCTACCGGATGGTATTCCGCTTGTGATCAGTGCAAAACCTACAAATAATCAATGGATCAAAGGAAAGAATATTCCGGAAAGCAACAAGCCTTATACAAAGTGGATCGCCTTTTTGAACGAAAAAAACAATAATGGCAGTAATGTGCAATATGAAGTTGTAGCGGCATGGTTCGATGCCGGCGGAAACTATGCAGGAAACGCAACCGGCAATATTCCAGATGAATGGCTGAAACAACTGAAAAATTTAAGACCAAAATCTGATTTCGGTGGCCATCAAACAGATCTCAGTCGCAGACCCTTATCCTCGCCTATCAAAAATAATAGTTTTAAAAAACAGGAAACCATTATGCAGAACCCTGCACAACAACCCGTAAACCGACCGGTACAACAAACCATTAGAAGCAGAAACCAATTTTCAAACAAGTAAATCCAAACAAATCATCGAACATGAAAAAACTCATTATCTCTTTAATCGTGTGCTGCCAAACTTTGTATGCTACAGCACAAATGCGGCAACGGGTGCAAACAAATATACCGCAAAACGCATCCTATCAGCGGGTACCCACAGCAACAGAACAACGCAATGCTATGCGTGATAAATCAAGTATGCAGATTCAACCCTGGCAATCCGGCACTTACAAAAATGCGGTGAGCCTTGGCAATGGCAACGCAATAACCCAAACCTATGTCGTTAACCAAAAACTGGAAAAAGTATCCTTGCACACACCCACCGAAAACAATATTAAACGTAGCGAAAGAAATCAGCGACAAACGGAACCCTCTAAAACGGCCGGCGGCTGGGAACATTGCGAAACCAAAGAAGTACGTGTTACAGCATCGAATATCGGTGAATTGCAAATCGACAATTCGGCGCAAATCGCCAATATCGTTCCCGGTTATTTGTACACCTTTCGCGATTACATCAAAGGCAACTGGAAACCCATAGATGCAAATCGTAAGCCGGTAAACCTCATCACTTCAGTAAATAATACCAATGGTGCCCCATCGGTTTTGGTGAACAATCCCGATAGAAGCAATCTGAACAATGCCAAGAATACTTTATTCGCGCGCTCGACAAGTGAACTGAGTAAAACAGCACAAGAAAGCTTTCAGTATAAATGCTATGAAGTGGAAAGTGTTTCCGATCTTGCAATCAAAATGGGGGTTTCAGGTTATGGTTGGGGGGCAAGTGTTTCTTCATTGATGAGTTCGACAAAAAATGCGAAAAGTCGTTATCTCCTGATCGACTTTACGAAATCGATGTTCAGTATTAGTTGTGCACCCACGCAAGCCGGTATCATCGATGCCGCTTTTGCGGAGGAAGACATGATGTATGTCAGCAATGTTTCGTATGGCGTACGTGTAATCGCGGTGGCCGAATTGGAAGCATACGACAGCGATGTTTCTGCAAACATCAGCGCCAAGGTCAATTACGGAGTAGCAGGCGGGCAGGCAGATTTTAACTATTTCAGCAATCAGTCCGGATTCAAAAGCACCATTCGCTTTTATGTTGTTGGTGGACAAAGCAATCAGGTTGAAACAGTCTATAGCTTCAACGAATTAAAATCGGTATGCAACAATATCTCCAAAACCGCCAACTATCAAAACGTTGTTCCCATTAAATATCAAATGCGAAATCTGAATAACGATTTAGTGATCGCCAATTCTGCAACTGACTATTTCAAAACACAAAACTGCATTTTTGAAAAAGCGGGCGAAGCACCGAAAAGCAAGACCCTTACCTTATCGCTCGAAAGCATCACCAAAGCTGATCCTGCCGAAACAGATATCGAGATCTATGGACAAATCTGGGCGCAGGTATTTGACAAAAACGGAAAAGAAATATTACCGATTGGCAATCGCGATCGACTGTTTGCACTTGATCAGCATCAACACCTCACTAACGCTACCTTCAGAAATTTGAATTATTCTCCCAATATATCTTCTTCGTTTTTTATACCGGCCGAAAAAGCTGATCGTGTCCGGGTGGTGGTCTACTATTGGCTGATGGAATACGATTCAGGAAGTGGCGACGATTTTCTGTCGATGCAACATGGTTCAAAAGGCAGGTATAATCGCAATAATATCGAATATTATATCCAGGAATTTACAATGAATAATACAACAGATAACTTGCAAAAACAGGCACGATTTGTTGATCAGGATGGAGAAAGTGCCGTTGATATAAGCCTGATGGCGAATGCCAAATTCAATTGACAAAGAAAAATCCGAGAGTCGATTTTACAAAAAGCGCTGAGGATAATACCGAAAATCATTACCACGATCGCTTGTACCCGAC
>CAZFKA010000076.1:9636-13168 GCA_964519155.1 uncultured Bifidobacterium sp.
AGTGCCGTTGATATAAGCCTGATGGCGAATGCCAAATTCAATTGACAAAGAAAATCCAGTAGCGGAATCCGGGAGTCGATTTTACAAAAAGCGCTGAGGATATTACCGAAAATCATTACCATGATCGCTTGTAACCGACACGACAAAAACTTTATAATCAATTTAAACCAATATAAAAATGAGACATTTTCATCTGATCATGCTATTGCTTTTTTGCACCCATAGCATGATGGCACAAACAAGCCCTACAAAGGGAAAAACCGGGCAAAAAATCACCACCGGTTCAAAAAAAATAAACGAAAAAACGCAAGAGTACAGTCAAACCAGTCTTGAAGCTTCCGACAATTTGAAGCAATCGGCTGATAATCTAAAGTCAGTTGCTAATAATATTAAAGGTGTCGTCATGATCTTTGAACCGATCACCCGTTTACACTTCGGAAAGAAAAAAAACAAATCAAATAATAAAGGGCAGGGAAATCAAAACGCCCGCTCTTATGAAGATAACAGCAATACAGAAAACCCGCCACCACCACCGCCGGGCGGCGACGAGCAATACGGGCAATCAGGCGACTATTCGCAAAATGGATCCTATCCTTCTGCCGGCAATTACGGTTCACCGGAAAACAGCCAGTACAATGCCGATGGCACAATGAATTGTGGACATCAGCACAATGCACTGTATGGAAATTGTATCGATCTTTTACAGGGTGTCGTATTGGGCATGGGCGAAGCAAGCGAGAACCCGGGAAATATCGACCTGATTTTTTTCTCGCAATATGATGGCAGTAGCTTTTCCTTTTATTCACCCTATGAGGCAGCCAACGGTTTAAATGAAGGAAACTGGGCCGGTATAGGCAAATGGCGTGAACGAAATGAAACCGAGATCGCGCAAACAAAAATGTCATTGGCGCAATTTGAAAAAATACAAACCAATACACAACTGATGAACGCTGTAAAAAATGCCAATGGCTACGCAGGAAATTTTTATACCTCCGGTAAAATGGACGGACGGGTGTTTGCTGTAAAACTGATGCAGGATAACCGGGAGGTTAATGCCTTGCTGGCCGTATATAAACAATACGGCGGGGGCGGAAGTAACGGATACCTGAAAATAAAAATCAAAGTACAAGGTATCGATCAAAATCAGGATGGCTACGCTGATCCCGGTGCATATAATCGCTAAGCATATACTAAATCTCTTTTACTGCAAACGTTCAATTATCTTTACTTATGAAAAAATTCATTCTGACGCTGTTTCTTTCGGCGATCGCACCACTACTTTACGCATTAGATGGCAATCACTCGCCGCAGATGGTCGTTGATCAGTTTGGCTATAAAGAGCTATCTAAAAAAATATGCGTGATCGGCAGTCCGCAAACCGGATATGATTATACGCCCGGGGCGGCAGCTTATGTCCCCGGCGCAACGCTGCAACTCAAAAAGGTATCAGACAATGCAGTCGTGTTTACCGGCAATACAATAATCTGGAACGGCGGGCTTACCCACAATCAGAGTGGCAATAAGGTTTGGCATTTCGACTTTTCGTCTTTTACAACACAAGGTGCTTATTATGTGTATGATCCGTCAAATAATACGCGATCCTATCCCTTTACGATACACAATCAGGTTTATGACACGCTCTTCATAAAAGCGCAACGCTTTTATTTTCATCAACGATGCGGTTCGGCTAAATCGGCTGCCCATGCAGGGAATGACTATGCCGATGCCGTATGCCACAAGGGTGCGAATCAGGATCTTCATTGCCGGGCGGCATGGGATGTAAACAATGCCGCACTCGAAAAAGATATGAGTGGTGGATGGCATGATGCAGGAGATTATAATAAATATGTAACGTATGCCTGTCGTGCACTTGAATATCTGCTTAGCGCATACGAGCAAAATGCTTTGGTGTTTGGCGACAACAACAATATTCCCGAAAGCGGCAATGGGGTTCCCGATATCATTGATGAAATAATATGGGAACTCGACTGGTTGTTGAAAATGCAGGAAACTACTGCCGGTATGCAATACGGCGCCGTGTATTACAAAACGTCTGTACAATGTTTTGAGAACACCACATCGCCCCCTTCAGCCGATAACAACGTCAGGGTATATGGGGGTATATCGCAAAGTGCAACGCGTTGCTTCGCCAAAACAATGGCGCACGCTGCGCTTGTCTTGAAAAAAATTCCAAACAATAATGCTTATGCTAATCAACTGCGCACAAGCTATGCCGCCAATTTAATTGCAAAAGCCGAACTGGCCTGGGCCTGGTTAACCACTAATCCGAATCCATCACTTTACAACAACAGTGGATTTGGCGCGGGCAATGGCACCTGTGGCGGCGGGACCACTGCAACGGCAATTGATGAAGATTATGATGCATCGTGGCAGGCACCGGCCTATTATATGCAAGTCACTGAAAAGGTATTGGCTTCAGCTTACTTGTATGCCGCAACCGGTAATACCACCTATCGAAATTTCTTTGACGCAGGATACGCTGCCACTCATCCCATGTTATGGTATTTCTGGACCCCACATGAAGAGCGAACGCAGGATGCTCTATTGTATTATACATCGCTTCCGGTGGCAGAATCACCCGGGGGTGTAATACCCACAGCCGCCGTGGTCGCCGACATTAAAAATGTGGCTGCCGCCGGTGTTTATGGCAATACCGGTAGTCCGTATTCATTTGCAAATCTATACAATGGCGGGAGTGGAAACCCCATTCCAAATAACCCCTATTATGCGTATTTGCAGGATGCCGATTATACATTCAACAGCAATGAACCCATGTGCAATTTCGGCAACCTATATGCCGGTATGAAATTTCACAATACAGATCCTGCGCACAACACCGCCTACGAAAATAATTTGGCGCACTTCGCTCATTATATCCACGGCGTCAATCCCACAAACCGGGCATGGGTGAGCAATGCTGTTAATCTGGGTGCCGAAAATAGTCTTGAAGAGATTTATCATGGCTGGTTTAAACACGGCTCTGTGTGGGACTGGGACACCAACGACGATTACATAGGCGATCAATCGCCTTATACCGGCCCACCGCCTATGTTTGTACCAACTGGGGTGTGTAAAGATCTAACGAATGGCAATGGAGCGAATGGTGTACCGGCGAGTTTTCCGCTATATCTGCAATCGGGCGGCAATGATCCGGTGATGAAAAAATACAGACTCTTCAACAATCCCAATTATGCTTCTTCATTTAAAATGAACGAAGTGGGATTATATGTACAAGGAGCCTATATCCGCTTGCTGTCCAATTTAGTCAGCACCAATACACCGGTAATTGTGTTGCCGGCACAGATGTTGGCTTTGCAGGCAACTCTCAATGATGCTGCACAGGCTGTGTTGGATTGGACAACACTTGCCGAACATAATTGCAAACAATTTCATGTTCAGCAAAGCGAGGATGGAAAAGTATTTCAAACCATTGGCAGCATTCCCAGCAAAGCGAACAATGGACAAAGCGAAACCACATTGCATTATCGGTTTCTTGACCAAAACATTGCAG
>CAZFKA010000077.1:0-13055 GCA_964519155.1 uncultured Bifidobacterium sp.
GTGTTTCTGCCCCAATTTAACCGGGGAGATCCTTTAGGAGGGGGTAATGCGGGCACTGTACCCGCATTTTATGGCTTTCCGTATTCTACCACCGGCAATCTTGTAGCACCTTATTCGCTTGAAGCCTCACAGATCGGGGCGGTATGGGGGGTCGCGTATAGTAAGCAGGCAAAAAAAGTGTTTACTGCTGCATTTCTGAAACGATTCTCAGGATTGGGTCCGATGGGCAGCGGGGGCATTTATTTGCTTGAGCCAGCTTTGCCCACATTTAATGTAACACAGTTTTACGATATGGACGCAAACGGGCATCGCACAAGAGCTGCAGCCGGTGCTGTACCCTATGGTGTGGGAACCTCTTATAATTTGAATGGCGCGGGAACACAGGCAAGTTGGTTAGGCCCCATTGATCCCCTCAGTAATTTGCCGGAAGGTTTCGGGGTGATTGGTGCAAACGGGCCAACAGGCAGAGGATTGCTACCGATAACCACCGGACAGTTTAATGACCCCACTGCGTTCGATCAGGTGGGTAAAGTAGGTATCGGCGATATTGAATTGAGTAGCGATGGTAAATTTTTATTTGTGATGAATTTATTCGATCGACATCTCTACCGTCTTGAACTCGATAATGCACAAAACCCACAGTCAGTCATTGCCGTCACCGATTACGCTTTGCCTCCTGTACAAGTTAACAATGGCGTATTGCGTCCTTTTGGGTTGGCATTTCATCGAAATAAAGTTTATATCGGTGCTGTTGCCAGCGGTGAAAATGGTGGGCAAAATATCGTGAATGGTGCCACCGATCTTTATGCGTTTGTGTTTGAAATGAGCGACCCCATTGGTGCTGCTACAATTAATCCGACTCCCATACTTACCTTTCCGCTCAATTATAAAAAGGGTTATGTCGTCGGTGGTGTAGCTGGTTACGATCAATGGTACCCTTGGAACGACAATACGGCGAATCTTTTACAACTCAGTGAAGAAACCCTACCCGGGCCCATGCTTTCCGATATCGAATTTACTGACCGTGGCGACATGATCCTCGATTTTTGTGATCGTTCAGGACATCAGTTTGCCGGCAATAGCCGCCAAGATCTTTCGGGTTTGGCCATGGTGGGCAGTTATGATGTCGGCGGAGATGTTCTCATCGCAGGTCTCGATTGCGGCACCGGACAATTTACCCTTGAAAACAATGCAACTTTTCTTTCCAATGGCGTTCCCTATACCAGCGGACCCGGCAATAACGAAGGACCCGGAGGAGGTGAGTTTTTTCTTCAGGATTATTGGATCGCCATGCATCATGAAACCAGTGTGGGATCTGCTGCCGTACTACCGGGTCGGGGTGAAGTAATGGTTACCCTCATGGACCCGATCAATGCCTTTTCGAATGGTACGGGTAAATTTTCGACCAGTAATGGTGCTGCATCAGGTCATGTGGATATTGCCGCCTTTACAGAATTCGGCAAAGCAAATTCACTTGGCGATCTGGAAGTGGCGGGCGATGCGGTGACCTTGCAGATCGGTAACCGTGCCTGGCGCGACGATGACGGCGACGGCATTCAGGATCCGGGAGAACAAGGATTGAACAACGTTAGCGTTGAACTTTATCCCGATTTCGACAACAATAATATTGCTGACGGCCCCATGCTGGGGAGTACGATCACCGCAGGTGATGGCAACTGGAATTTTGATGCATCAAATATTGCTGATGGCGATCCTTCGGTACCCGGCAATCAACCCGGTCCTGTTCCCGGTCGCCTGTATATGATACAGATTGGCGCCGCCGACTGGTCGGCCGGTGCCGGAATCAACGATCTGTTAGGGCTACGACTGACCCTGACAGATGTAGGCGGTGCAGGTCAGCCGGATGTGCGTGATAACGATGCTTCGCTCATCAATAATATGGCCGTGATCAAAAAGCAGATAGGGAAGTATGGTGAAAATAGTCATGACCAGGATTTTGGCTTTATTCCTTGTCCCCTTATTCCTGATGGCGATATTTATCTTGATTGCAAAACCCTTGCTGATACCCTAGGACCCGCACCTTACCCCGGTGATACTTATCAATGGTCGCCACCGGGTGGATTGAGTGCGACCAATATTGCCCAACCGATCGCCTCACCTTCCACTACAACCGTGTATACACTCACGATCAATAATATTTGTACCAAAACGTTTAATGTTTTTGTAGATAATACCTTGCCGCCTGTTGATGCCGGACCGGCTAAGGAAATCAATTGTAAAGGGGATGGGGTAACAATCGGAAGTCCTGCTTTACCCGGGTATACTTATCAATGGAGTCCCTCAACGGGTTTGAGTAGCGACACCGTGGCTCAACCCCTTGCCAATCCTGCCAGCACTACAACATATACCCTGACGGTAACCGGACAAAATGGTTGTACGTCGAGTGCGACGGCAAAAGTGATCGTTGATGTGTGTTGCAGCCATATTGAAGTACCCAATGCGTTTACGCCCAATGGCGACAATAAGAATGATAAATTTGGGGTTGTGGTTATCGAAAACGTTGGTAATTTTTATCTGACGGTTTACGATCGTTGGGGAGAAAAAATGTTTGATTCCGAAAGTGTTGATGTAAAATGGGATGGTACGTATAAGGGAGAGCCTTGTGAGATCGGCACCTACTTTTTTTACATCCGGTATAATTGCAAGATCAACCGCCAGGAAAAATTCATCAAAGGGGATGTCTCGCTGATCAGATAAATTGCCGCGAAAATGAAGAGATTTTAAATCTCAGCGCGTCGACAGCATCATCCTGGTATTTTCACAATACTTCACCGGCAACCTGTACTTCATTTATATGAAAATATAGCAAGCGAAACGTTGGGGGCTGCTTACCCTGCAACCACTTCAGGAAAATAATTGACCGGGAAGTTGACAGAGTTGGCTATAAAGCATAATTCATGTGCTCGTTGATGCAGAGCTATCGCTTTTTCGATCATAGCAGCTTCCCTAACGCTAATTCGGGGCCGTAAATTGACTTCGGTAAATCTGCCACCTCCTTCCGCACGATCATTGAGTGTTCCATCAGCGTGATCAACATACGACGTGACAATGACGCCGGCATCGGCACACAAATGCAAATACCAAAGCATATGACAGGAAGAGATCGACGCCACTAAAAGATCTTCAGGATTGTGGCGAGAGGCATCTCCCCGAAAAGCCGTATCAGAAGAGGCTGCAATAGTGGGTTTGCCATCGATCGTAATATCGTGATTGCGATCGTAATGGCTGTAATGATCAGTTCCGGTACCGCGGTTTCCCGTCCAGCGAACAGTGGTGCTGTAATGATGTATTCCTTTCATCAGATTATTTTTTTAGGTTCGACCATAGTATGGGTTGTATTGTTTGTGTTTACCCTGGCTGCCGGCAAAATTAATTCAATCGCCGAGGTCTTGGAGCAGATTTTTTTATTAGCATGTCAATTCTCTCCTTACCTTTAATTTTTAAATTGACCTATGCTCAAAAAATTATTTACCCCATTCGAATACATCGACCGGAAAGTATTGAGTGCCGTAGCAGGTTTTCAGATTTTGCTGCTTTTGTTGGCCTGGTTTTTTCTGGTTCCTGAACGCACTTTTTTTCCTCGATTACCTGAAGTCATCACTGCCTGGGGCGATATGTGGAAAAGCGGTTTGTTTTACCATTTATATAAAACCCTCTCGCTGTGCCTCATGGCCACCCTTATCAGTATCGTATTTTCTTGTATTGTATCCTATTCATCAGTGATTCCGTTTTTCAAACCGGTCGCTGTTTTCTTCACCCGTCTTCGGTACAACCCCATACAAGGATTTACCTTGTTTCTGACCACTGCAACCGGTGGTGGACGCAATTTGCAAATTACCCTGCTCGTCATTTTTATGAGTTTCTATTTTATCACCGCATTGATGAGTGTGATCGATAGTATACCGGAGGAGGATTATTACAGGCGTAAGGCGATGAAGATGGGACGATGGCAAATTCTTTGGAAAGTAGTGATCAAAGACCGGGCGGATTTTCTGATCGAGGTGATCAGACAAAATCTCAGCATCACTTTTATGATGATCGTGAGTGTGGAAGCCATGGACAAAAGCCAGGGCGGCCTCGGCGCTTTGCTCGTTGATACAAACCGTGCGCTGAACTTTCCCAAAATATTTGCGCTGCAACTTACTATTTTGTTGATCGGTATCACGCTCGATACCATACTGAAAGCTATTTTCTCGCAATTTCCTGCAAACAAAAAAAGAAAATGATCATGAATGTATATAGCGAACACAATTGCCTGATTGAGATCAACAACCTGCAGGTGAAATATGGCCAAAAAACAATTTTGCGCGACATCGGCACAGAAGCGATCCCGTTCAGGGTCAACGATGTAAAACGTGAAGGTATGATACAAGGCCAAACCGTGGCAGTACTCGGCAGAAGCGGGCGAGGCAAAAGCACCTTGTTTCGCAATTTGGTCGGTATCGAAAAACCGACTTCGGGGAGAATCATCATCCCAAAAACATTTGATGGCACCGAATATAAAAACATAGCGGAAGGAGATGTCGGATTTGTACAACAGACCTATCCCCTGAGTCGCAACCAAAGCGTGTACGATATGTTGGCTGATGCAGTGGCAATGGGCGATCATGCGCAAAGCGACCGAGACAAGATTATTAATGAGTATCTGCAGGAATGGGGCTTGATGGCGCAAAAAAACAGTTATACGAATCAACTCAGTGGCGGACAACGCCAAAGGGTAGCGATCATTGAACAATTATTGTGTTCACATTTTTTCATTGTACTGGATGAACCCTTTAGCGGACTGGATGTTAAAAATATTGAAGAGGTAAAAGAGGCCATACAGAAATTAACCACGACGAGTGAAATCAATACCGTATTGTTTAGTACCCATAATATCGATTTGGCGGTGAGTATCGCCGACAGTATATTTTTGGTAGGTTATGAAAAAGACCATAAAGGCGATTTTATCGAAGGGGGAACTTTGCTATCGCATTATGACCTCAAAAAAATGGGCATTGCCTGGACACCTTACAGCAAGGAACATATTGATATTGCCGAAAAGCTGAAAAAGAAAATGCTGGAGAGTTAGTTGTCTGCAAGGCAGATGTGCAATATACCCATTCGAGTTATTGAAGATTTATTGAGGCCAGCTCACTGATACGCACCATACAAAATAGTTGCTACCTCATTATGGCTACTTGGCTATTGCCAACTGCGTACTTTTAACTAATGACTATATGCTATATTTGCCGTATGATCAGCAGAGAGCATTTATTAGAAATGGCAAAGGCGTATGGAACACCTTTGTATATTTATCAACGTGAAAAAATCGAAGGGCAATACAAGAAATTAACTGCAGCATTTAAGCACACACCAACAAAATTCTTTTATGCCTGCAAAGCGTTGTCGAATGTCAATATACTCAAGATCATTCAGAAGCTGGGTGCGGGACTTGATACGGTTTCGATCAATGAAGTACAACTGGGATTGAAGGCTGGTTTTGCACCGCAGCAAATTTTGTTTACGCCAAATTGTGTTCATTTTTCTGAAATTGAACAAGCAAAAGCTTTAGGTGTACATATCAATATCGATAATATTGCCATTCTCGAACAATTCGGTAATACTTACGGAAATACTTATCCCATCATGGTGCGACTGAATCCGCATATAATGGCTGGAGGTAATCTTAAAATTTCAACGGGGCATATTGATAGCAAATTCGGTATATCGATTCATCAGTTGCGGCATATCGAACGCATAGTAAAAACGACTAACCTCAATGTGGAGGGTTTACACATGCATACCGGTAGCGAAATCAAGGATGTGAACGTGTTTTTGCAGGGTCTTGACATCATGCTTGAACTCGCGATGCATTTTCCGAATATCAAATACCTGGATCTTGGTAGCGGTTTCAAAGTGCCATATGCTCCGGACGAAAAAGCGACAGACGTGGAACTGCTTGGGCAGAAAATGTTTGAAACCCTTGAAACTTTCAAAAATGAAAACGGCAAAACACTCGAGATATGGTTTGAACCGGGGAAATATCTAGTGAGTGAAAGTGGCTATTTTATTACAAGGGTCAATACCGTAAAGCAAACACCGGCAACAGTTTTCGCAGGTGTCGACACCGGCTTCAATCATTTAATCCGTCCGATGTTCTATGAATCGTATCATCATATTGCAAACCTTTCTAATCCTAAGGGCGTCGAACGTATTTACACAGTAGTCGGTAATCTCTGCGAAACAGATACTTTTTGCTGGGATCGCGTTTTGAATGAAGTACGCGAAGGAGACTATTTATTATTTAAAAATGCAGGAGCTTATGGCTTCGAAATGGCCTCCAGTTTTAATTCACGAGCGAGACCTGCCGAAATATTGTATTCGAAAGGGAAACACCAGGTCATCAGAAAAAGAGAAACCCTGGATGATTTACTCATGAATCAGGTTGAGGTTTTGTAAATTGTTTTCAACCAATTTCATTTGATTGAAATAGAGCTAAAAATTGTTGGCTTATTCTATGAGCCTATGACTTGCTCTCAACGCTTATTGCGGAGTTTGAGTAGGTGAAGCTATTGGAACAATATGCGTGAAAAATGGCTTTACCGACGATTGGTGCATTTAAAAATACTGCGTCAAGAAATTATTTTGTCTGGGCGCATTCAACGGCCACGGGGAAATGTACTACAATGAACAGTCACGCGAAAAAAACATGCAAATGCTGACTATCAGTTGTTAAATCAGTCAATTTTCACATTAAACTTCCACCCAGGCACCATGTTCTTTGAGTAAATTGATAAGTTCATCTACCGCTACATCGCTGTCGATATTACGCTTTACAATATCCTTATTTTTATACAGCGTGATTTTACCGACACCGCTGCCGACATAGCCGAAGTCGGCATCAGCCATCTCACCCGGGCCATTGACGATACAACCCATGATGGCAATTTTAACCCCTTTCAAATGGTTGGTCACCGCGCGTATGCGGGCAGTGGTTTCTTGCAGATCAAAAAGTGTACGACCGCAACTCGGGCAAGAAATATACTCGGTTTTTGAAATCCGCTTTCTTGCCGCTTGCAATATGCCAAAGGAGATCGAATTAATGGTTTGCAATTGCGTCAACACCGTTTCGTGACTGAAACTATTGCTGCCAAACTGGTAACCCGGACAAATGCCATTGGTCAATCCATCAAGTAGCAATGCCCCGTTTTCAACCGCATAATGAATCAGCGCTTTTTCCAGCGAATCAGCATGGCTGTCGGTAATAACGACCACTGGTTGCCGGATATTGTTTGCATGCATTTCATTGCACAGCTTTCGGATATCATCTATCGCTTCTTGTCGTGTACTACTAACACAAAGCACTACCGTTTTGTCTTTTTGCAACTGCGAAAAAATTGCTTGCCTAACCTCTTCGGGATAAGCCCCGGGACGGGCATCCATCATGACAAAGTTGAGGGTGTCGTGGTGAACGTATTGACCCTGTTCGATATATTGCAGCATGTCGAACAAAGGATAGCAGTGCGGATTGGCGCAATAGGGTAGCCATTGCTGATAATAGGTCAGTATACCCACGGTACCGGGTAAGGCAAATGCGGGTACCTCATTGCAAAATATATAATCGGCTGCCTGATCACTGATATGCCACTTATCATCTGCTTCATTATATGTATACCCAATCGCAGCTAGATCGGAGGTTTGCAGTATTTTTATTTTTGAAGTGTCTGCGATGACCTGAGGGATCGCAAATTTTTTCAAGCCTTGTGGGAACTGAGTCATCACAACGTCGGAAGAAAAACGCTTAGTTATATCTGTGTTGAGCGATTGTGTCACAGAAGCGTCTTCATTTGTTGCCGCATACTGATCTACAAGATTACGACAAACCGGTAGTTCGCATTCGGGTTCCTCGGTGAGAGAAACACGTATCGTATCACCAATGCCTTCATATAAAAGGGTACCGATACCGATGGCACTTTTAATTCGCCCGTCTTCTCCATCTCCAGCTTCTGTAACACCCAAATGAAGGGGATAACATTCGCCAAATTCATCCTGCATATGTTTAACGAGAGTGCGATAGGCTTCAATCATTACGGCAGGATTGCTGCTCTTCATACTCAGTACAATCTGGTGATAATCATTGTCGCGCGCGATACGTAAGAATTCCATTGCACTTTCCACCATCCCGATTGCTGTGTCGCCATATCTGCTCATAATGCGATCGCTGAGCGAACCATGATTGGTACCGATACGCATAGCAGTACCATGCTCTTTGCATATTAGTACGAGTGGTGTAAATCGGTCACGAATCCTTTCGATTTCTTCCTGATATTCCTCATCGGTATATTCAATCTGTTCAAATTTTTTCTTGTCGACATAATTCCCCGGATTCACCCTGACTTTCTCTACAATACGAGCTGCAATCTCCGCTGCATGGGGTGTAAAATGGATATCGGCCACCAAAGGCACCACATATCCTCGTTCATGCAATACTCGCTTGATTTCCCGCAGGTTTTCCGCCTCTTTCTTGCTGGGAGCGGTGATGCGCACAAGTTCTGCACCGGCTTCAATACAACGAATGGTTTGCTCAACAGTTGCTGCAGTATCCATTGTGTCGGTAGTGGTCATGGTCTGTATCCTAACCGGATGCTGCCCCCCGATCATCAATTGACCGATTCGCACTTCCCTGGTTTTTAATCTTTGCATGCTGCAAAAATAAGCAAAGGAAAAGCAGTTTAGCACATTTCTAGGCTGCTCATCTTTACTTTAACTTTTACAAGAGCCCTCTTTGATTATACCTGATTCGACAATTTGTGTATGCGAGAAAAAAAGCAACCCATGCACCTTCGTGATGACTTTCTTTTCCTTTTTACGGACTAAAAAAAAAATCAAAGATTATTTGGAATTTCAATTATATAACGTATTTTTACGTTATGAAAAAGAATAAACCGTTACAACAACTCACCCGGGTAGAAGAAGAGGTGATGCAATATATCTGGGGTCTGGGCGAATGTCTGGTGAGCGATATCATCAAAGCCATGGGCAAAAGCGAAATCCCGCACAGCACGATCTCGAGTGTGGTGCGTATTTTAGAAAAAAAGGAATATGTCGATCATAAAACTTTTGGCAAAACCCATTTATATTTTCCCCTGGTTGCTAAAGAGTCGTATGCGCAAAACAATGTCGATAAGCTGGTTGCCCATTACTTCGACAATTCTGCATCGGAATTGGTAAGCTTTCTGGTAAAAAACGAACAGCTTGATCTACAGGAACTGAACGAATTGTATAAATTATTAAAGAAGAAATAACATGTTGTCATACATTATCCATACAACAGTCATCTGGCTTATTTCCTTGTTGTTTTATGTTTTATTTCTTCGCCGGGAAACCTTCTTTCAGTGGAACAGACTATACCTTGGGTTTACTTTTTTATTGGGAGTCCTCTTGCCCCTGTATCCTATGTCTGCTACCCTACCCCCAATACAATTTGAGGAAACCCATTATATCCGTCAGGCCATCAACCTAAAAGAAAATATAATACGGGAAGTCAGCCATCAACCCATAGGGTTCGGCCATGAAGCCATTGCATGGTTCCTATTGTTATGCGGCAGCCTGATATCCTTGTTGCTGATCAGCCGCGATTTATGGTGGATGCACAAACTCTATCGGCAGGCAAACGTATACCCTTACGCGGAATGGACAATCGTAGAGACCCATGCTGCCCATACTCCTTTTTCCTGGGGGCACTATTTATTCATCCGGTCTCGTCATGCCTATTCTGACCTGCAATTCGAAATTATTTTACAACATGAAGCGGTACACCGTCAAAGACGACATTATGCCGATACATTGCTGCTTTCCCTTTTTCAATTGATCTTCTGGTTTCATCCCCTCTTATATTGCTACCGATATTTTATCAAACTAACCCATGAGTTTGAAGCAGACAGCCAAAAGACAGCCAACACGGAAGTGTACGGCCACTTTCTCATCAGCCAGGCTATAGGCACCGTATCGCCATTGTTGGCTCACACTTTTTCATCTTCACCTTTAAAAAATAGAATTATGATGCTCACACAAAAAAAATCAACCCGTTTGAAAGCCTTGAAATACATGGCTATTGTTCCTGTATTGCTCACTTCAATGGTCATGATCAGCTACGCACAACAGAAGGTGCCGCAGAAGAAAGATCTTGGCAATGGAACGTTTGAATACAACGGAAATGTATTTGCACAAAGTAGCACTACTCAATTCCGGAGTAACGAAGTTTTACAAGTAAAGGACCGCAAAGGCACGGCAACAACGGTCTCCATCAATCCGGGTGGTGCATTTCCGGATATGCTTAACGGCGAAAAGGTTCGCAACGCGGAAGCTAAGGAATGCTCGATGCCCGAACTGAAAAGCAAATACAAAGATCTCTCCCATTATTTATACGAACGTTACCGAAGCGATTTCGAAAGCTTGCCCGATAACGAATACGAAATTCATATGGTGAACTTTATCATCAGTGAAAAAGGAAAAGTGGTACTGATCGAAAGACTCAGCGTCGGTGGCATTAGTGTAAGCGATTTCAGCAAACTTGAGAAACGCAAACCGATTAATGATGATACCGCAGAAAAATTGAAAAAGCTATCTGCCGAAATGATCATGACCCTACTCAATGATACTGAATTTAAACCCGGTATAGCCGAGGGTAAGGTCGTACCCGCAAAATATTGGGAATCGGGTCATCGATGGAAAATCGTAGTCAGCAACGGACAAACCCGCATGACAGAAAATAACGAATAAATAGTTGATTCCGGAAAAAAGATCTGTCCAAACGGGCAGATTTTTTTATATGAGCACTTTGCGCAATTCCTGTTGCACAAATTCACTCAAAGCCCTGACATTATTTGCCGAAAAATCAAATTCAATTCCGGCTGTGCGATAGAGTTCCTTTAAAGTCACGGTATATCCTTTGCTCAATGCCATCATGTAGCGATCAAGGGTTTTTTCCTTATCCTCCAAATATTGTTTCCACATAGCCAGAGCACCCAACTGCGCAATACCGTATTCGATATAATAAAAAGGTACTTCAAACAAATGCAATTGCTTTTGCCAGAGGTTGGAACGGTAAGATGCATATTCTGTCCAGGAAATGTTTTTCGGCGCAAATTCTTCATGAATACGAAGCCAGGCGGCTGTTCGTTCTGCCCGGGTATGATCAGGATGGGTATAGATCCAATGTTGAAATTTATCAATCGTAGCGATCCACGGAAAAATAGAAAGCACCCTTTCCAGTTCCTCCGCTTTGGCGCGTTTTAGTTCATTTTCATCGGAATAAAATTGATGCCATTCATCCATACTGAACAATTCCATACTCATACTTGCCAGTTCAGCCATTTCCATCGGGTATTCTTTAAAACCACTGAGCGAAAGGTCGTGACTCAAAAACGAATGTATGGCATGACCGCCTTCGTGCATCATGGTCACTACATCATCTGCGGTGCCGGCTGCATTCATAAAAATAAACGGGGCACCGGTTTCGGCCAGCGGACAGTTATATCCTCCCGGCGCTTTACCGCTGCGGCTTTCCAGATCAAACCGCCCCAAAGATTGCATGGCACGCAGGCAGTCGCCAAAATAGGGCCGCAATGTTGTAAATGCAGCAATCGATTTTTCGAGCAACTCCTTTCCGGTTTTAAAAGGTTCGAGGGGCTTTTGTCCTGCCGGTTCGGCATCCAGATCAAAAGGTTTGAGTTCGCTGAGACCAAGTTGTTTGCGTTTGTGTTCATACAATTCTTCCACAAGAGGGGTAATACACTCCCGAATGGCTTCATGAAATTGTTCGCAATCAGCAACGGTATAATCAAAACGGCCGAGCTCTTCAAATTTGTAATCGCGATAATTGGCAAAGCCGGCATTCAAAGCAACCTGATGTCGTTTGGCAAGGAGTTGATCAAACAATCGGTCCAGTTCATCTTGATCTTGCAATCGTCTTTCATTTATTTTGTGAAAGACCTCTTCACGGAGGGCCCGATCGCTCTGCATCAGAAATTTTGCTGCCTGTTGCAGGGTGTATTCTTTTTCGTTGACCTGAACGGTCATTTTGCCGGTAATGCTACCATATTGTTGTGCCAAAATATTTAACGCTGCACTTAATTCGATATTCTTTTCATTGTACAATCTGATCTCTTTTTCGATACTGCGCAGGTAGGGATAATAAAGCGCAGGATCAAGTTCTTGGGTAAACGGAGACGCTAGTATTTTTTTATTCAGCAGGTCGGCATAGGGTTTCATATGCGGTTCAATTTCCATACAGAAAAAATTGAAAGCCTCTTCTAGCGATGGGTTCTCGGTATCGCAGGTCATTTTAATTTGCCGCCAGCAGGCATCCTCACTTACAACGGCCTGAAGTTCACTGATATCTTCCAACAAGGTTTCCAATGCCTGTTTTGAATCGATCTCCCGGTTGACCAATTCCTCAAAAAAAGGTTGCAATCGTGCCCAATCTGTCAATTGGAAATCTTGCGGTAAAAATGATCTTTTTCGTTGTTGAAGAGTAGCCTGCAGATTCATAGCCATGTAAAATTTGATCGCAAATATAGCGTGTTTTAGCGTACAGTCGTTGGGCTGCGCCCTGCATCAATTCATCTATACATTTGTGGTATTCTTCCAATACTCTACTGTATATACTCGCGGATGTACTTTCTTTGTATATAAGGGCCCGATGTGTATTCATTTTTAAAAGGGAAAGTGAAAAGCAGATAGCCAAAAAAAGTAAATCAGTAACTGTACGGCCCATGCGTATTTCAATAAAAAATATTGCTGTTCATCTGCTGCTGTCTTTATCGTTTCTGATGATTCCTTACGTCTTTATCGCCGGCGAGGTTTTTCACTTCCCTAACCTGGCGCATAGCCCACACGATCGGTTCACGATTGTTGTATACATCTTGATGTTGTGCTTTTTTTATTTCAATTACTACTACCTCCTGCCGGTATTGTATATGAAAAAGCAGGTGGGTCGATATTTTTCAATACTCTTTGGCATTCTGGTGATCTTTATCACGTTTTATTAT
>CAZFKA010000078.1:0-12884 GCA_964519155.1 uncultured Bifidobacterium sp.
GCCATAGGTCATAATAGATGCAAACAATATTCCCAAGGGCAGTGCGATGGGTACAAGGGTGGTTGACAATAATCCCAAAAACTTAAGAATAACAATCACTTCCAGACCTTTACCGATAAACTCATCGATCCAAACCCACATATACTGCATGACGAAAATAAACCAGGTAACCAGAAAGGCACCAAGAAAGGGCATCCAGAAAGATTTGATGATAAATTTGGAAAGTGCCTTCAAAAAAAATGTTTAGCGCAAAAGTAATGAACCAAAAATTTGCTTTACGTTAAAATAACAACAAAGTGCGAATGCAGCGGTGATTAACTACCGATTCGATGCTTGAGGTCATGGATCTGTGCATCCCAAAGCAATTCCTGGTCGCTGATTTCCTTTTTTTCGGCAAAATCGGTAATGGTAAGAATCGTTTCGTTGGTAACCGGGCTTTTTTCAATTCTGAATTCAAAATATTCATCGTTTTTCATCCAGTCCCATTTAAATACCACATATTCATTTTCTTCAGCTGCTATCATTTCCGCCCATTCTTTACTGCCTTCCCATTCAAACATATATGAATTTTCTTTTTGCTTCACTTTGTCGGCAAACCACTCACCCAAACCGGATGGGGTCGACAGAAATGGATATAAAATTGAAGGCGAGCATTTTACCTGATATTCGATCGTATATTTTGAACGGTTAGCCATAAATGAAGAATAATTTCGATTTTTTATTGATCTAAGATTGGCACAATAATATAAAAAAAGCTGAATTGACCAAATAAATTATTTGATAAATTGTAAAAAATTTCTAAAATGTTGATAAAATTTATTTTGGTCGTATTGACTTTAACAATACTTTTGTTATAAATCATTGTTAAAAGTAATGATCAGGGTCTGTTTTTTAACTTATTAAATTTTATTACTAACGAAAAACAATTTTACACATTATGTCAATGCGCCAGCTAAAAATCACAAAATCGATTACCAATCGCGAAAGTCAGTCACTCGAAAAATATCTCCAGGAGATCGGAAAAGTGGACCTGATCACACCGGAAGAGGAAGTAACGTTAGCGGTGAAAATTAAACAAGGCGATCAGCGAGCATTAGAAAAACTGACCAAAGCGAATCTGCGTTTCGTGGTGTCAGTGGCCAAACAATATCAAAATCAGGGCTTATCGCTCAGTGACCTGATCAATGAAGGAAATCTCGGCCTGATCAAAGCCGCACAACGATTTGACGAAACCCGCGGATTTAAATTCATCTCTTATGCCGTTTGGTGGATCAGACAATCTATTTTACAGGCTCTTGCCGAACAAAGTCGTATTGTCCGTCTCCCTTTAAATAAAGTTGGGCTTACCAATAAAATCAATAAAGCCTATTCACAACTCGAACAAGAATTTCAACGCGAACCTTCACCCGAAGAACTGGCATTGGTTTTAGAAATCAATACCGAAGAAATTGAAACAACGTTGGGTGTTGCCGCGCGTCATGTGAGTGTCGATGCTCCTTTTGTCGACGGAGAAGAAAATACCCTGCTCGATGTACTTAATAATCCAAATGCGATCAATACCGATATCGAATTGGAACATAACGAATCGCTTCGCGACGAAATTGATCGTTCGCTAAGTACGTTGACCGAACGACAAAAAGATGTATTAAAATTATTTTTCGGTATCGGTGTCGAACATCCCATGAGTTTGGAAGACATCGGCGAACGCTTTGGTCTGACACGCGAAAGAGTGAGACAAATCAAAGACAAAGCGATTACAAAACTTCGTTCAACATCCCGTAGCAAATTATTGAAAAACTATCTCGGAAACTAATTTTATCCTTTTTATTTGTACCACTGACCGCTTCCTTGGCGGTCAGTTTTTTTTTATCCAATTCCTGCAGGTTTTTTACAGCCGCTTTTTGAATACCACGCTAAAAGCAAACGCGATTGGGTAAAATGGGAATTTATTGTGGATAAGTTATTAAAAATGTGATTTTTGTGCTATAATTGTGGACGCAAAACACGTTAAAATGAAAAAACTAACCCACATCCTACTCTCGACATTCCTTCTTGCTGCTGCGTTTTCTTCGTGTAACAACTACCACAGTATCAGTACCGTTACCAAAGTATCGCAACTCAAAGGGAATCCATTCATGTATAATATCTCGAAATCTGTTTTGAAAACCATCGCAGCACACGCAACAGCTGTTGGCGCTAAGGGAAGCGGAAAGGTAAATCTCATTACACCGGTTGCCGAGGTTTTTAGTGTCGATCAGATGGGAGGCTTGAAAGAGCTGCTGGCCAAAACTTACAATATCCCGACAAAACGAATGGGAGCCGATTTCGACAAATTGGTTACCTTTAAGGATGTGATCAGTTTCGTTGCCAAATTTGGCAAGGGCTTCAATTTCTATAGCAGCAATACGTCTTTGTAAGACACAAACACTGGTCGTTTTGTGCGCGTCAGTCTGAAAATTTGTCATTAATGCAGCAATTGGTATTCTTTTTGAAAAAAAGAGTAAAAAAAACAATATGGCTACAGGCAAAATCAATGTTTCCGTTGAAAATATTTTTCCGCTGATTAAAAAATTTCTGTACAGCGATCACGAGATCTTTCTTCGTGAGCTGATTTCCAATGCTACCGATGCAACAATCAAATTAAAACATTTGCATAGTATCGGCGAAGCGAAAGGAGATTATGGTCAACCGATGATCGAGGTCAAAATAGATAAAGAAGGTAAAAAACTTCATATAATCGATCAAGGGCTGGGAATGACCGCTGAAGAAGTAGAGAAATATATCAACCAAGTCGCTTTCTCAGGAGCAGAAGAATTTCTTGAAAAATACAAAGATTCTGCCAAAGATGCAGGCATTATCGGACATTTTGGATTAGGATTTTATTCCGCGTTTATGGTTGCTCATCAAGTGGAAATCATTACAAAATCCTACAAAGACGAACCGGCAGTGCACTGGATTTGTGTTGGACGTCGGGTTTTTATTTTTTTACCCTCTACAAAAAACGACCGGGGAACAGAAGTGATCCTCCATATTGCAGAAGATTCGGAAGAATTTTTGGAAGATTACCGAATCAGGGAATTGCTCACCAAATACAATAAATTTATGCCCGTACCGATAAAATTCGGTACCCGTACTGAAACATTACCTGCCCCGGAAAAAGCCGAAGGCGATGATGGTGAAAACACCCCCGAACCGGCTAGTATAGAAGTGGACAACATCATCAATAATCCAAATCCGGCTTGGACAAAGGCTCCGGCCGACTTGACACCGGAAGACTATAACCATTTCTATCGCGAATTGTACCCCATGCAATTCGAAGAACCTTTGTTTCATATTCACTTAAATGTAGATTATCCGTTTAACCTGACGGGTATACTGTACTTTCCGAAATTGAGCCACGATCTGCAACTGCAAAAAGATAAAATTCAGTTGTACCAAAATCAGGTGTTTGTAACAGATAATGTCGAAGGAATCGTTCCTGAATTTTTGACGATGCTCAAAGGCGTTATCGACTCTCCCGATATCCCGCTCAATGTATCGCGCTCCTATCTGCAAGCCGATGGCAATGTGAAGAAAATTTCAAATTATATCACCCGAAAAGTATCCGATAAACTGAAATCTTTGTTTACCGACAGTCGTGAAGACTTTGAAAGCAAATGGAATGATATCAAAATTGTGTTGGAATATGGGATGCTATCAGAACCAAAATTCTATGAAAAAGCCGGAGAGTTCTTTTTATATCCGACAGTGGATAAAAAATATTTCACCTGGCAGGAACTGAAAGATAGGACAGCGGAAAAGCAAACGGATAAAGAGGGGAAATTGATCATTTTATATGCGGCCAATGTAGACGCACAGCATACCTATATTGACGCAGCGCAGGCGAAAGGATACGAAGTTTTGTTACTCGATTCACCGATTGTGGCTCACCTGTTGCAAAAATTGGAATCAGACAACGAAAAATTGAGTTTTGTACGGGTGGATGCTGACCATATTGACAACCTGATCAAAAAAGGGGAAGATGCGGTTTCTACCCTGACGGAAGAAGAACAAAATAAATTACGCGAAAATCTGGAAGCCGTCATCAGCAAGCAAGCCTTTACCATACAGTTTCAACCCATGAGTGCTGACGCCGCTCCGTTTATTGTAACCAAACCCGAATTCATGCGCCGTATGAAAGAAATGAGTGCACATGGCGGTGGAATGTTTGGCATGGGCAATATGCCGGATATGTACAATTTAGTGGTCAATACCAATAACCGTTTTGTACAAAGCCTTTTACAAACGGAAGATGCCGAAAAGCAGGCAGAGCAAATCAAACAAGCGCTTGATATTGCCAAGCTTTCGCAAAATCTCCTGAAAGGTGAAGAGTTAACGGCTTTTGTCAAAAGGAGCTTTGATCTGATGAATTGATAAACTGGGATGCCTGCCAATTGTGTATTCCTTTCGTTGCAATGAAATCGACTTTTTCGGTGAAGTTTGTTCAATCGATCGTCCGAAAAGTGGTTTGAAATGATGTACATTTGGCCAATGCATTTCCCGCTTATCGTATTCAGCTTTTTGTCCTTGCTTTTCGTAACAGATTCCTCATCCGCGCAACAATTACCTGGATTTACCGATCGTATGATTGCCCCGATTGTATGCGAGGACGCTCATTTTATTCACCAGGGCAACGCGTCAACGAAGCTTCTCGAAATTTGTCGACGTGTAGGGTATTCACAGGAGATTCGCTTGGCCGAATGCAGCAATGTTGATCAATGTGGAGCAGCCCTCGTCAACGATACTGCTACACTTTTTTGCGAGCCCTCCTTTATCGCGAAATTCAATAGCTTACCTGATCTGCAGTTACCTGAAAATACACTAACGCAGGCAGAATGGAATATGCTGGCACTCATCGGTCATGAAATCGGTCATCATGCCCTCCATCATGTCAAACTCGCCATTGAACAAACCAATCCCATTCCGCTCGTCGATTTTGAATGGGCCGCTGATCGGTATGCCGGAATGTTTTTGGCCAAACTGGGGGCAAGTACTGAGCAATTGCAGGCCGTATTGCAACAGCCGCAAATTTCAGCAATGAGCAACATTCGTCATGCTGCCCGGCAAGAGCGACTTGAAGCGTTTCAATTAGGATATAAACGTATTACAGCAAAAAGTACAGACAGCGGTGAAATGCAATCGGCTTTACAAATTGCAGACGCCATTGATTTTTGGATCAATGGGGAAATTAGCAAAGCCATCACATTGTTTTTGGCCAATCCACAACATCCAAGAACCTGGTATTATCTTGGACTGGCGTATCGCGATGGAAAGGGAGTCCCTAAAGATATTGGCAAAGCAATGTTCTATTTTCAAAAAGCAGCAGACCAAGGGCATGCATATGCACAATACCAATGGGCAAATATCTATCGGAAGGGCTTGGGGGTAAAACGGGATCCACGGAAAGCTTTTGAATCGATGCAACTTTCCGCCAGACAAAATTATCCACAGGCCCTGCTAGCGTTGAGCGATATGTATTTACAGGGCGAAGGATGTGAACAAAGTAATCTGCAATTTATCGAGACTATCACACAGGCTTCGCGGCAGGATATTCCGGAAGCACATTATTTACTGGGTTGCTTGTATCGGGACGGAAAACTTGTTGAGCGCAATCCAACTCGGGCGTTTGAATATTTTAAACGGGCAGCTATTTTCGGTCACCAAGAAGCACAATTTACAGTAGGATTTTTCTATGAAGAAGGAGTGGGGACTGAAAAGAATTTACGGTATGCTATTCATTGGTATAAAAAAGCAGCCCGTCAGCATAGCGAACCGGCGAAACAAGCCTGTCGAAGACTACAGGTTGAATTTTGACACACGATACAGATTATCACTACAGTATCGATCAGCTATTTTTTCTATGACAATCCCAAACTTTATCAGCATCTTTGCGAAATGAATTTAGTGCTTACCCGCCCGATATATTGTGTTGATCTTGAATCTACCGTCACCAGTATAACACAGGATAGAATAGTGGAAATTTCAATCATTAAAGTATTTCCTGATGGCAAAAGAGACATCAAAACTCGTCGAATTAACCCTACGATCCCTATACCGGCCGCCGCTTCAGCAGTGCATGGCATCTTTGATCAGGATGTGGCCGATCAACCCACGTTCAGGGAATTGGCAAACGGAATCAAACAGTTTTTAGATCATTGTGATTTATGTGGATTCAACAGCAACAAATTTGATTTTCCGATCCTGACTGAAGAGTTTCTCCGTGCAGGTATTGAAGTGGATTTTCGTGATCGCCATCTCGTGGATGTTCAGCAGATCTTTTTCAAAAAGGAACCCCGTAACCTAAGCGCCGCCTATAAATTTTATTGCAAAAAAGAACTCGAAAACGCGCACAGTGCAGAATCTGATGCGCTGGCCACTATCGATATTCTGCTGGCACAAATCGAGCAGTATGATGATTTGGAGAACAATGTGGAATTTTTGGGGCAATACTCCGGTGGAGATGATACCCTCGACTATGCCAGACGAATTAAACTGGTCAATAATGTTCCGGTATTTAATTTTGGAAAGCACAAAGATAAGCCGGTGACCGCGGTATTTACCCAGGAACCCAGTTATTACGATTGGATCATGAAAGGTGATTTTGCTTTAGATACTAAAAAAATTATCTCTAAGATATATTTCGAAGCGAAGTTAAAAAAACTATAAGATGCAATTTTTTCTCATTAATATTGTTTCAGTGAATCAAAGCATACACTTTTCCTTTTAAATTTGCCTATTGGATAAAATTGTAATCATACCAACTTTTAATGAAATTGAAAACATCGAAAAGATCATTCGAAAGGTCTTTTCGTTGCCTGAAATTTTTCATATTTTGATTGTCGACGATGGGTCACCTGATGGAACCGCAAGTGTGGTAAAGCAATTGCAAAACGAGTTTGATGGGCGACTTTTTTTGATGGAACGGCAGGGGAAGCAAGGTTTGGGAACAGCCTATATTGCCGGTTTTAAATGGAGTTTACAAAAGCAGTACGATTTTATTTTTGAAATGGATGCTGATTTTTCACACAATCCCGATGACCTGATCCGTTTGTATAAAAGCTGTCATGAAGAGGGGAATGATGTCAGCATTGGTTCGCGATATATACGTTCCGGAAAAATCGAAAATTGGCCACTCAACCGGATATTCATATCTTACGGAGCGTCACTCTACGTGAGAATGATTACCTGGATGCCGGTAAAAGACTGCACGGCCGGCTTTGTTTGCTATAAACGAGCTGTACTGGAGAAAATTAACCTTGATAAAATCCGTTTCATTGGTTACGCCTTTCAGATTGAAATGAAATTTCGCGCATGGCGAAATCACTTCAAATTAAAAGAAATTCCCATCACCTTCATTGATCGTAAAGAAGGTCATTCCAAAATGACGAAGGGCATCGTGAAGGAAGCGATTTTTGGGGTGTGGAAAATGAAATTTGGGGTTTAAACACCCAGCGTTTCCCGAACAGCCGTCAAAATGTGCTGCACTTCGTCGGCTGAATTTCCTTCTGCATAAATACGCAATAATGGTTCGGTGCCAGACGCCCTGATCATCGTCCAACAATTACCGGGTAATTCATATTTAAAACCATCGATGAAATTGGTGTCAACAACTGAATAGGCGCCAAATGACCGAATACCATCTTTACATTTCCTGATCGCCTCTTGCTTCTGACTCTCCAATAAATGCAGATCAACCCGTTCATAAACAAAGGGCCCGACAATATCGTAAATTTCGGCACATAGTTCTTTCAACGATTTCCCGGTAGCTTGCATAAACTCATAAATTACCAATCCATCATAAATGCCGTCCCGCTCCGGAATATGACCTTTTACAGCGATGCCCCCGCTTTCTTCGCCACCCACAAGCACATCCTCATGCATCATGATCTCACTGATATATTTAAATCCGATTGGGGTAACCTCACAGGGTAAACCGTATTTTTCACAAAGTTTATTTACCCGCAAAGTCGTTGATGCGGCAATGGCAACCTTGCCGCTCAGTTTTCGGTAATGATGTAAATAATGAATCAGCAGTAAAATGATATGATGCGAGTCAACGTAGCGACCATCTTCATCGTAAAGGGCTATTCGGTCAGCATCACCATCATTGGCTAAACCGAATTTAAGTTCGGGAGTCCGTTTGATATTATCCGATAATTCAAGCAGGTTTTTATGCAACGGTTCAGGAGCGATGCCTTTGAAAGATGGATTTTCTTCGCAATGCAAATGCAGGGCATTCGGAAATAAATTTTTCATGACGTTTTGCCCGGCGCCAAACATGGCATCATAAGCGAGTTTGAAAGGGGAATTTTGCAATGCTTCTATATCAAACTTACTGCGAATATATTGTTCGTATTCTTTTTCAAGATGCAGGTACTGCAGAAGACCTTGTTGTTCATAATCCGCCAGTTCTCCTTCAACCGCTATTTCATAATCGGGTATCAAGGCTTCAACTTCAGCGATTTGATGGGGCGGGGTAGGGCCACCGTGTGCACCTTTTAATTTAAATCCATTGTAGGAAGGAGGGTTATGGCTGGCGGTAATCACAATACCCTGACTGCATTGATGTTGCAAAACCGCAAAAGATACCATCGGAGTACTGATAAATCCTGTGTGGGTAATAACCTTAATTCCTTCGCTACACAGTACCTTAATTGCCACCTCCGTAAACATCTTGCCTCCAAATCGACAATCGTGCCCGATCACAACCGAAGGCTTGTCGTGGTGTTGTTTCAACCAGGTACATACCGCTTTTGTCACACGGGCAACATTTGCAACCGTATAATCTTGTGCAATGATTGCTCGCCAACCATCGGTACCGAATTTTATATCTAACATACTTTTCTTTTTGAAGTTGCGCAAATATAGCTTTTTTCTCAAATAAGTTTTTGACTGCCGGACGCTTGGAAATGATCACTGAATATCGACGAAGGCAAAACTTATCCTATTTTTGAAAAATGTATGTACCTAAACTTTACCGCAACGAGAATGCCGAAGAAATAAGCGCATTTATCCGCAAAAACAATTTTGGCATTGTTGTGAGCAACAGTTTACAGCAACGTTTGCAGGCCACACATATTCCTTTTGTAATTATTCAACGTGAATCCGAAATTTATTTGCAAACGCATATGTCTGCTTCCAATGTGCAAGTCAATGATTTGTCATCCGGTCGAGAAGTGTTGATCATTTTCAACGGCCCCCACACTTATATTTCCTCATCGTGGTACGACCATGTGAATGTTCCCACATGGAATTATATTGCTGTACATGTGTATGGCTTACCGCGACAGCTCGATGCAAGCGAGACACAAGCTCATTTGGTTTCTTTGGTCGATCAGCATGAATCGGGCGAAAACAATCCGGTGAGTATTGCGTCAATGGGTAATGATTTTGTGAAAAAGGAATCAAACGGTTTGGTGGCATTTGAAATTGCTGTGAAAGAAGTATTTAGTGCCTTCAAACTTTCGCAAAATCGTGATGAAAAAAATATCCACCAGATAATTGCAGCCCTTGAAAACCGGGGCGACGAAAATGCACTGGCTATTGCGCATGCCATTAAAAAACAAAGAGGACTTTTACATGGAAGCTAAATTCGAAATCTTAAGATTACAAACGGTTGAGGAAATGCTTGGCAGTTTTGAACTAATCAAACAATTGACTCCCACCTTGAACATAAATACCTACCGACAGTATTTAGGCGATATGGTGCCGCATAATTATTTTCAAATCATTATTCGGCTCAATCAACAGACTCTTGGTGTCAGTGGTTGTTGGATCGCTACCAAATTGTATTGCGGGCGCTACCTCGAAATCGACAATTTTGTTGTTGATAAAAACCATCGATCAATAGGTATTGGAGAAAAAATGATGAATTATCTGGACCGGATTGCGCGCGAAAATCATTGCGACGTGATGATGTTGGATGCATATCGTGAAAATATCCGTGCGCATGCTTTTTATGAAAGATGTTCCTTTCGGGCAAAAGGCTTTCATTTTATCAAAAAAGTCAATTGATTTTTTTGAGTCGCAATGGTATTAATCCTGATGTAAAGTCAATACCGGAATATGGCTTTGATAGGCCATTTCACGGGTAATACTTTTGTGAAACAGATTTTCAAAAAAGGAGTGTTTTTTCGGTATCATGATCAGTAGATCGGTTTGATTTCGCTCTATAAAATCATTAATGGCATGTTGGGTGTTTTCATCTTCAATAAAATGCAATTCGTGATCTATATCTGCCAGAATAAACTCCAAATTTTCAAGTTCGGTATTGGTTTCGGCGGTAAAATGTCTGTTATGATAATCGACATTCAAAACATCAAGTTTTGCGGAAAATAATTTCGTGAATGCTTTAATTGAAATGAGTGGTGTTGAGGTCAATACATTTTTGAGATCGCAGGCAAGGCAAATGCGGTGTATTGCTTTAAACACGGCATCTTTCGGCACCACGATCAAAGGGTAATTGATATGCTTCATGGTAATAATCGCATTGCTGCCAATGAGTTTGTCGATGCCCACTCCGCTACCCGTTATGCCCATCACCACCGCCACGGGATTATGAGTACTGCATTGCTGGTGAATGCAATCAAGGAGTAAGCCACTTTCCACTTCAGCACTGAAAGGGATACCCGGATATTCTTCTTGTAATAGATTAACTTTGTGTTGCATTTTTCCTTTGATCTCGTCCACGATATTGCTGAAATCGTCGATATTGGCCAAATGCGAAAAATCGGGTGCCGACAACTGCACGACATGATAAAGTTTTACATCAAACTGATATTCTTTTGCCATTGCAATGGCATATTTCAATGCATTATCAGCAATTTCAGAAAAATCGGTTGGCACCAGCAGTGTTGTCATATTTTTTGAATTTTTATTGACTACAAAGCTAATCATTTGGGTCAAATATTGCATGTCATTTTTTACGCCCGCGCATAAAATGAGGAGATTATTTGTAAATTTTATCATTTTGAGTACCTTTCGAAAAAATTAAGAATATGGAAGAAAATATCATGCTTGAAAGCGTTCGGTTTATATTCATTATTGACGACGATCCTGTACAAACTGAAATGATCAAAGACTATTTGAATGAACGGTATATTTTTGAACTGAAAACTTTCGAAAACGGTGAAGATGCGATGCCGGAGATAGAAAAATGTAAACCGGAAATCATTATTCTTGATTATCATCTGAGTTCACATAATCCAGCTGCAAAAAACGGTGTGGAAATTTTGAAAGAGATCAAACAAAAAAGTCCTTCTACGAAAGTTGTTATGTTTTCAGGGCAGGACAATATCAATATTGCGCTCGACAGTATGCGTAACGGTGCTTATGATTATATTATTAAGGGCGAAACGGCTTTTAATAAAATGGAAACCACCATTAACCGATTGGGAGAGATGCACAAACTTGAAGCGATCAATATTTCCCAAAAAAGAACTATTGTTTTACTGACGGTTGTGATTACGATCAGCCTGGCCCTCGGTATTTTGTACTTCTTCTTTGGTGCACCTGCGTTCTTCCATAGCTAGTAACTTAGCGAGACTCAAATATACATTGAAGTGCTTAGGGCTGAATCGTTTTTCAGGCAAGAAGACTATTTAAATAAGACGGCTACGCAGTATACGTAGGCACATGCAGAAGGCTGCGAAATATCAATCGTATTAACCTGCTATTTCGTCGATGATGCAAAATTGGATGTCAGATTTTAGCTGGAAGACCTATTTCTTCTTAGCAGGCAATTCAATGGGTTGGGCTTCGCGGATTTTTTTCTCCGCACTAAAACGATATTTTTTGCTTTTGCTCAAGGCAGTATACATTTCAATGGCTTTTTCATCGCGGCCTGTATTTTCATAGGCTTGAGCCAGATAGTACATGATATCTTCTTTTTCTGCTGCTGTAGCGGTTTGCAGCGCCTTTTCAAATAATGCAATACTCCGCTTGTACTTTTTATTATTAAACAGATTTAGCGCGCGTTCATAGGAAGTCTTTTCATCATTTTTTACTTCATCTTCAGTTTGCTTTTGCATATTCTGCACATCTCCACTTCGCTGTTGAACAAAATCATTATTGTTTCCCCTTTGATAATTCATTTGATTAGATTGCACGTTATTGTCGTATTTCAATCCACCGACACTTTTCTTTTTCGACAATTCGCGTGGGGTTTTTGTCTGAACTTTTTCTTCGTTATTTCCCCGAGCAAAATTTTCCATACCGGGAGAGGGGACAATATTATCATTTTCCGCAACGGTAGCCGTGGGGGCAGCATTCTGCATTGCCTTTTCAACATTAGCTCTTTCGCCTTCTTTCACCGATGGCTTTGATTCGCTCATCGCGTCGGGTTCCGCAGCTACTTTATCTGATGCTTCCTTGACTTCTGCATTTGATGTCTTGTCCATGTCCAAGGCCGGAACGCTTGTGCTATTTGTTACCGGATTTTTTGCTTTCTCATTGGCATACTGTCTAAAAGTGTCATTTTCTTCCACCTTCAATCGTACAATCTCTCCTTGCTCATCGTCTGCTTTCGAATACTCCGCATCAACACCAGCCGGACCTTTTTTTCCTTTGTTCAAAGCAAGCTCTGCCTTATGCGATTGAATATATGAGAACACCGTGTAGCCGGCAAACCCGATCAACAACAGTACACTCGCTGCTATCATTAAACGACGGTATAAATAGGGTCTGCCATTCGTTTGGCTAAGGGTTAGGGGAGCAGCATTTTTTTGCTCTGGTTCAATCTTTGGAAAAAGAGATTGTTGCAGCAATTGTTTTGCGTCCGCCATATTCTGTTCAGCCTGCTGCATATCTTCTTCCATCAACCCATCGAGGGCGTCGTTACAAAACTG
>CAZFKA010000079.1:0-12766 GCA_964519155.1 uncultured Bifidobacterium sp.
CATCGATGAGTCCCGGTATTTATGTAGATACGAAATCTGCTGCTAATTAATTTCTATCCACTTCAAAAAAATTAAACAATGACAACTGAACAAAAAAATAAAGCCATAGAAATATTAAAGGAAAAATTTTCGCAATACAATAATTTCTATGTGACCGATACAGAGTCGCTGACTGTAGAGCAAACCAACAAATTACGTGGTCTTTGCTTCAGCAAACAAGTGGAAATGAAAGTGGCTAAAAACACCTTAATCGTGAAAGCCTTGCAACAATTAGGCAACGAAAAATACAATGGGGTGATGGATGCCTTCCACGGTGTTACTGCACTGATGTTTAGCGAAAGCCCCAAAGAGCCTGCGCTGTTGATCAGTTCTATTCGTAAAGAATTCAATATTGAAAAACCTTTGCTGAAAGCAGCCCTGATCGGTGAAGATGTGTTTATGGGTAATGATAGCCTGGCAACACTCAAAAATATCAAAACGAAGAACGAAATGATCGGAGAAGTGATCGGATTATTGAAATCACCTATCTCAAGAGTTCTTTCGGCTTTACAAAACAGAGAGTCAGCAGAAGTTGCTGCTGCTGAATAACATACGGCTTCCGCTTAAATACATATATAAAACAATTAAAAAAACAAACAATTTATCATGGCAGACATAAAAAACTTAGCCGAACAATTAGTAGGCTTAACTGTAAAAGAAGTACAGGAATTAGCTGATGTACTGAAAGCTGATTATGGCATCGAACCGGCTGCTGCTGCAGTTGTCATGGCAGGTCCTGGCGAAGGCGCTCCTGCTGCTGAAGAAAAAACATCTTTCAACGTGATCCTGAAAAATGCAGGCGCAGCGAAACTGGGTGTTGTAAAAGTGGTGAAAGAACTGACCGGTCTGGGACTTAAAGAAGCGAAAGATCTGGTAGACGGTGCTCCCGGTACTGTAAAAGAAAACGTAGACAAAGCTACTGCTGAAGGTATCGCGGCTAAACTGAAAGAAGCCGGTGCTGAAGTAGATATCGTTTAATGAAAATGGAAAGGAATGTTTGTCTGGTTTTACCGTCACATTCTTTTTAGTGAAAACAAAAACGCCCTGCAGGTTTTCCTGTGGGGTTTTTTCGTATGCAGCATGTACATTTGACAGATGAAAGCCGGATTGACCCTACTCCCAGATGCTACCCTTTTTCTTGATCGTGATGGTGTGATCAATATTGAAAAGCAAGGTGATTATATCCGCCATGTAGCTGAATTTGTGTTATACGACGGGGTACCGGAGGCCTTGTCTCTTTTAACGAAGAAATTTGCCCGTATCCTTGTTGTCACCAATCAACGTGGTATCGGTCGGGGTTTGATGACCGCGAATGATCTCGACGCCATACATCAGCATTTATCAGAATTGGCCGAAAAAGCCGGAGCAAAAATTGATGCATATTATTTTGCCCCGGATGCCGACAAAGAGGCCATCAACCGTAAACCCAATACCGGTATGGCCTTGCAGGCGAAGAGAGATTTTCCGGGAATCGATTTCGCCAACAGTGTCATGGTGGGGAATAATCTCTCCGATATGCAGTTTGGAAAGCGAATGGGCATGCAAACCGTTTTTTTGCGTACAACCCATCCTTCTCAACAACCCGACACAGTAATTGATCATTTTTATGATAGCTTGTTGGATTTTGCTAAGAATATTTGCTAATTTTGAATGAACCAAACAGAGTTATCATGAAAAAAGTAATCTTCATTTCATTGCTCATATGTCAGGCATTTGCTTTGTTTGCTGATGCCGGTAGCAAATTGATCAGGACACAGCAACGTCAGGAAAAAATTATCCGTTCGGCTTACAAACGCCAGCAGGTCACCGAAAACGAATACCGTAAACTCATGGATGAACAACGGGTGATCAAGCATTATATCCATTTGGCCGATGCTGATCATTACTGGAACCGTGCCGAAATTAAAAGAGTGAGCGGGAAACTCGACCGTGCAGAGTCGCGATTGAAACGGTATAAGCACAATTGGGAAGATTAATTCATATGGTCAAATCGTTGCCATTTCATTCGTTATTGACTGTAACGAAGTGTATATGCTTTTTTGTTTCAATGTTGTGTTGCGGTACGTCAATCCGTGCGCAAACGGGCATACAAAGCGTTACTCTTACCCGGATCGATTGTCAGGCGAAATGCGAAGAGTATCAAATAACCTTGTTTGCAAACGGGGATTTGTTGTGGAACGGTATCCGAAATGTTAGCCGCCGGGGTATGTATAGTGCCCATATCCGCAAAGCAGAAGCAGACAAGATGTTACAAGCGTTCAGTTCCGAACGGGTAAAACGTTTGCTTCGGCATTATGCCCGTCGCGAAAAGGGAAAATCGTACCTGAAAATGGATATCAAAATCAACGGGGAAGATATAACTATAGGAGGCGTACAAGCAGCACCGGATGATTTGCGTCGTTTGGCTGCGCAAATGGAGGCATCAGCAAGGAAAGTGAAATGGGTCGTACAGAAATTCGTTCCACCGGTGGTTAGCGATAAACCGGTTTCGCTGTTCGACGCGTCTGAAGCCAATATCAATAATTCCGTGGCGCAGTACGGAGCTGATAATGCATTAACCGATGATAATGAAATAAAAAATAAGAGCATACCCGATAAAGACATCTTGACCTACGCGGACGAGATGCCTGAATATCCCGGTGGACCGACTGCTATGATTCAATTTATGCAGACCCATATCCAGTATCCGGAAGTAGCCAGGGAAGGCAGTGTTCAGGGAAAGGTTTATTGTCGTTTTGTAGTAGATGAAACGGGGAAAATAGGTCAGGTGCAGGTATTGAAAGGGCCCGGTTACGGTCTTGATCAGGAAGCGATGCGGGTGATTCGTATGATGCCGCGATGGAAGCCCGGCACCATGCAAAAAAAGCCGGTGAAAGTGTATTATACCCTGCCGGTCAACTTTGTTTTACGATAAGTAAGTATCTCATTGTGGATCCGAATTTTTTGCTGCGCCACAAACGAAGTCCCCGTGAAAATTTTCGGTTTTACAACGGAATAGTTGTTGCTTTGGGAAGTACTGATTTTTTGATGACGTTTTTCTGAAACTGAAACGGATGCTGCGTGAGGGATAGTAGCGTAAAGCCCTGACCGTGCGACAGCCGGACAGGCTTGCAGCGAATAGCCCGGCCGCGACAGCGTGCACGCCCACAATTATTGGTAAAGTAATTTTCTTATCGTCTGTTGATTTCCGCTTCCAGCATCTTTAAATTGGCCTTTTCGATGTCGGTCAATAGATCGGCCGTTTCAAGAAGGCAGGGTTCGTACCATTCTTTCTTTCTGAAATATTCATCGGTTTCATCACCCAATCGAAACACCTGTCCGTATTTGGCAAACAAGGTGTAGCGCATCGTTTCAAGATTTTGTGTCGATTTTCGTTTAAAAAAAGTGAACGATTTCAGCTCGAGTGAAAGTTCATACAATTCAGGGGCCTGATAATATCGTTCGACATTGGAAGAGTAGAATCCGATCTGTACGCTGTCTTTGCTCAGCACGCGATTTTGGAGCAAGTTGCCGTTGATCAATACCGATTTTCGGTTCGACTGGTAATTTACAAAGTGAGCGGTATACTTGCCGAAATGCAAACGGTTGCTATCGGGTTTAACATCGTTGAAAGTTGCGTATTTGTGTATCCACACCATTTCGCGGGTATAATAGCTTCTTTCCCAGCCTCCGTAAATATATTGAACGATATAGTTTTTGCCATGCGGAATAACCAGTAGATCGAGTTGTCCTTCGCTGAGGCCAAACTGATACACCCCCGGGTGAATAGCACCTTCGCTGAGTTGCAGGCGTTGTATCGGATCGCGCGGATCGGGACCTGCTACAAATTTCGGTATCTGGGCATAAAGGGGAGTGGAGAGAATACAGATCAATATGAAAAATAAGTTGCGCATAGGCGTTGGTAAAAGTACTTCAAATGTAATACGGAAATGAATGGTCAGTTGTTTACAGCCCGTCAATGTTTTCCACCGCATGGGAGAGAAGGGTGAACCGGGAAGCCGATTGACGGTCGTGTCACTTGCTCTCGTCAATGGTTCGGTATCGGTAATTTTCCGCTCATGTTGCCGGGATGGTCTATTCATTTGAGGGCGAGATGATGATGGATTGAAAGCGGGAAAGAATGGGATTACTTTCCGATACAAAACTTTCCGAAAATAGTACCCAGAATGTCACGGTCAAGTTCGACGGTGCCGGTGATTTGGCCGAGGCTATGCAGGGCCATTTTGATGTCGATCGACAACAATTCGCCACTGATATTTTGTGCCATCGACTGCTCGATCTGCGACAAGTGGCTGAGGGTTTCGTGCAGGGCTTGCACATGACGGGTGTTGCTCACAAATATCCCGTTATGTTGCAGTTTTTCTGTTTGCACGATATCGATTAATGTCGCAATTAGTTTATCGAGGTTACGACCGGTAGCAGCAGAAATTTCAATGGTCTTTTTTCCACTGAGTGTGCTGACGGCTTCTTCCCTGTCATAGGCATGGCAAACAGGCATTTTGTCTGCCTTGTTGAGGATGATCAGCAAGTTTTGTTCTGCGTGGAGTGGCAGAGCTTTTACCTCAGCGGCGATCTGTCGGTGGTCGTGTTGAATATCGCACAGATAAAGAATAATTTTTGCTGTTTTCATTTTTTCGTAGGAGCGCGCGATACCGATCGATTCAAGCTGATCGTCGGTTTCGCGTATCCCGGCAGTATCCACAAAGCGAAAACGTATGCCGTCAATACTTAGGGTGTCCTCAATGAAATCGCGGGTGGTGCCTGCTATATCACTGACTATTGCTTTTTCTTCCTGAAGCAGGGCATTGAGGAGGGTCGATTTGCCAACATTGGGCTCGCCGATGATTGCGACAGGAATGCCGGTTTTGAGTACATTGCCGAGTGTAAAAGATTTGATCAATTGGGTGATATCTTGCTTCATTTTACTGATCAGCAATGCAAATTTTTCACGATTTGCAAATTCAATATCTTCTTCCGAAAAATCGAGTTCCAGTTCGATGAGGGCAGCAAAGCCGATCAGTTCGTCGCGCAGCTTTTGCAGACTTTCGGCGTATGCGCCACGCATCTGGCTAAACGCGATCTCATGTTGCGTTTTGTTTTCGCTGGCAATAATATCGGCTACCGCTTCGGCCTGGCTGAGATCCATCTTGCCATTCAAAAATGCCCGCAGGGTAAACTCGCCCGGTTTGGCCGGTACCGCTCCCGACTGCATACAAATATCGACGATCTGTTGTAAAATATAGGCTGAACCATGGCAACTGATTTCAACCACATCTTCACCGGTGTAGGAGTGTGGATTGCGAAAGAGGGAAACGACCACCTCGTCGATCAGTTGATCCTCAAGCATGATTTTGCCGAAATGCAGGGTATGAGATGCCTGAGCAGACAGCTTTTTTTTGCCGCTAAAGATAGTGTCAACGATTTCGATCGCTTGGTTGCCGCTCAATCTGATAACACCGATGGCGCCTTCTCCGGCCGGAGTAGACAGGGCAACAATGGTATGGGAATTATGCAAATTCAATTGAGGGGTCCGGCTTTAGGCCAGCAAATCTAAAACTGATTTCTGATATGTAGCAGAAAGGATTTATCCATTATCAGGCGTTATTTCTTCTGTTGAGTTCTTTTTTGATCAAGCCCAGTTCGCGCCCGGTTTGTCCGGCTACCGATGTATTTTCCTGAGCACGACGCATCAGATAGGGGATCACATCCTCTACCGGTCCATAGGGCAGGTATTTCGACACCCGGTAATTCGCTTTTGCAAGGTTAAACGAAATATTGTCGCTCATACCAAACAACTGTGAGAAATACACATGCGGATGATCCGGTGAAAGGCCTTTGGCGGACATGAGTTCGGTAGTCAGTTGACTGCTGTATTCATTGTGCGTACCTACGAAGACTGCAATTTTTTCGATATGATCGATACAAAAACGGATCGCATCATTATAATCATTGTCACAATGTTGTTTATCGGGTTGTATTGGAGAAGGATAACCCAAATCGGCAGCACGTTTTCGTTCTTTTTCCATATACGCTCCCCGAACGAGTTTGGCACCGAGTAAATACCCATTTTGAGTAGACACTTCAGCACTTTGTTTCAGAAAGGCAAGCCGGTCGTGTCGGTAAAGCTGAAAGGTATTGAATACCACTACCTTTTGACGGTTGTATTTAGCCATCATTTTGTCAGTGACCAAATCAACCGGATTTTGGATCCAGCTTTCTTCCGCATCAATGAGGATCATTTTTTCATTTTGCGCTGCGCAATGGCAAATGGTATCGACCCTTTGCAGGAAGCGATCGAATTCTTTTTCCTCATCTCTGCTGAGGAGTTGATCGAGATGAATTTTTTCGAGCAATTGAAAACGGCAGAATCCTGTCACTTTCAGGCTGACAAAAGGGATATAGTCTTTTCCGGCGGCAAAACGAATTGTTTCGATAAAAGTGGCTGTTGTTTTCTCAAATTCTGCTTCGTCGTTTTTTCCTTCCACGCCATAATCCATGATGACGGAAATGTTATAAGCAGATAACTTTCGGGCGGTTTGGTCAGCCTCCTGCAGCGATTCTCCTCCACAAAATTGCTTAAAAATGGTGTTTTTGATCAACGATTTGATTGGTAAATGCAGTTTAAAGGCAATTTGCGTGAGGGAAATTCCCAGTTTGGTCAGCCAGGCGATACCCATTGAAGAGAACAGAAAATGGGCTTTACGAAGTTCAGTGTTGTTTTTTGAGGAAAAGGCGATCTCCGTGTTGTCAAAATTTAATGGCATAGTGAATTTTGCTTGGGCGCAAAAGTAATATTGTTAATAACTATTAAATTTATTTTTTTGGTACGTTTAAAAAATAAACTTACTTTTACGGAACAAAATTAAAATATTTAAAAAATGAAAAAGATTTTATTCATCGGACTTTCAGCATTTTTGACATATGCTGTGCAGGCTCAGGAAAATAATCGTTCGATTATTTTCGAAAAAAGTACTAATCGTTTAACAAATTATGAAACCAACGATTCAAAATTAACTTTACCTCCGGGTGCTACAAAAGCTCATTCTGTTTCTGACAAAAAAACAAGAGCAACTGCCCGCTGGTATTCTCATGTAAGTGCTGTTGATACTATGATGGGCGGTAATGGCGCTGTAATCGGTAATAGCAACGGCGTTCGTATCTGGCATGATTCTACTGTTAAACAAGTGTTCAACAATGGTGCGGGTACGGTTAACTATTCATCTTATTATAACACCTTAGATCCATTTGCACCTGTGTTCAACGATCCTTTAAATTATCCGGGATTGATGAAAGTTGGTCCAACTGATGTTTACTCAGTTGATACCGTGGTTGTTTATGGTGCCTATACACGGCCAAAACCTAACGGACCCGCGGATACATTGATTATTTCGTTTGTAAAAAATTCTGCCAATCAGGCAACAAACGATATCCTGTATTACAATGTAGGTAAAACTGCTTTCCCAGAAATGCTAACCAATAACTATGTTTCCGGTATCGGAGCTGATACAGCAATGTCAATGCAAACTTTTGAAGCTGATTCTATTCGTTCAATTGCCGTAAACACTAATCAAGCTTACGTATTTAAGAAAGTATTGACTAATGCTGATACTTCTTCATTTATTACGCCGTTTGTTTTCACTATCCCTACACCATTGCAAGCTGAAATTGGCCGTGGAGTTGGTGTTTCAGTAACTTTCAGAAGCGGCGGTACTTGGATTCCTAACGTAGATACCATTTCAAATCTGAACAATTATATCGGTGTATTCTCTGAAGAGCAAACCGGTTTGGCACAGGAATACAGAGGTAATACTCCTGATTTCGATATGAATATGTCTGGATTAATGTTTTCATGGGTTCGTGATTCTTACTATCCTTCATTCTTTATTGAAGGATGGAATACTGTAGCCTTTGACAAAGAAATTGCTTGGGTTGACTATCATGTATTGTGCCCAACTTGTGGTGTAATTGGTAACGCTGCAGTTTCAAATGTGAATTCTTCAATTTCAACTACTGTAACACCAAATCCGGCTACTGACAATGTGAAGTTTACAATTAGTCTTGAAAATTCAGCTAAAGAAGTGAATATCACGATGACCAATCTGATCGGTCAACAAGTGAAAAACGTAAAAGTTGGAGCAGTTTCTGCAAACAATCCTCAGGTGGTAAATCTGAATGTTTCAGATCTTTCTACCGGTGTTTACATTTACACTGTTCAAGCTGACGGTGAAAAAATGTCAAACAAAATGCTGGTTAAATAATTTTTTCCAAATACCTTTTCAAAGCCCCTCGTTTTTGAGGGGTTTTTTTATGTCAAAAATTATGCGCTCTGGCAAGCAGTATATTCGCCTTGGCTAAAGATAAAAGCGCCGATTGAGGATTAATTTTGCTTAAATTTGACCGAGAAAGCAAAGATTTCCCCCACATTTGGCCCAATTATCGCAAAAATAATTTGTTGGTCGGGCACGCCCAACCATTGGATCAAAAAAGGAGTCTTACTATTTAGAAATACTCAAAATAAATTGAATACAGCTTTGAGCTACGTCGGTACCCAACAAGAAGAAGAGATACTTGCACTCATACATGGATGCAAGGAGGGGAAGCGTACTGCGCAGGAAAAATTGTATAAAATGATGTATCCGAAAATGATGAGTATGGTAAAACGGTATACAAATATGTACCAGTACCATATAGCCGAAGAGATCCTCAACAACGGATTTTTAAAAGTATTTCAAAAGATAGACAGTTATAAATTCGAAGGCTCTTTTGAAGGTTGGGTACGTCGCATCATTTATCATTCCATTTTCGATTATATCAGGCAAAACCTAAAATATATGGAAAAAGTGGTTTTTGTAGAAAAGGACGAAGTGATCAGCAAGGACCTTGCAGCCAAAATGCACTATGATGAACTGATGAAGCTGATACAGGAACTACCGGATACCACACGCATGGTATTTAACCTGTATGTAATGGAAGGGTTTCCCCATAAGGAAATCAGTGAAAAAATCGGTATCAGTGAAGGAACAAGTAAATGGCACCTTTTCGAAGCCAGACGAATTTTAAAACTCAAAATTGAAGCACTAAATTAAAAAAGTTTTTAATCTATATGTCAAACAATATTCCAATTGACGAACTGTTCAGAGACAAACTCTCTGGGGGCAAGGAACAACTCAATCTGGGGGCTTGGGCAAACATGGAGCGTATGCTGAATGGGCAAAATCCATATGCCAGCGAAGAGCCAAAACGCAAAAGACGCATTTTACCCCTCATGATCCTATTTGCTTTATTGGGTACAGGCCTTACTGCCGGTTATTTTTTACTCAAACATCAGGAGGACAAGCAAGCCCATTCTTCCCTTGCTAACGAACAAGTTTCCAACCCATCCAATACATCGACACAACATATTGAGGCAGAGCCAAAAATCGGCGATGCCAGCCCCTCAACAGCCAGTTCAATTAGCCCTGACCAAATCAACTTTTCTTCCCAACATGCACAGTCGGTTAAAAACAGATCCTATCAAAATAAGCCTATGCATTCTGATATTGCAGATGTTAGCGCCACAAAATCTGTTGCCGATGCGTCTGCCCATTTAGATGTTGCCCAATCGAAAACAAGGGGAAATGATGTGCGACGAAATGCCAACAAGGATGCAAAAAATGATGGAGCTTTGGCCAGTACAGACCCAAACAGTGGATTGGGATTGAAGAAGGATTTCAAACAGTTTGATCAAACTGCCATGGGCCTGCTGAACGATACAGGGAGTCAGGATGTAAAAGGCAGCGATGCACAAGCGAACACAAAATCGCAAAGCCTCAAGATAAACCGTACGATCGCCAATGTGCATGAAAAAAGAAACCGCAACGGTAGTGTAAGTAAAATGGTTTTCGATACCGTAGGGCAATCGTTGGTGGAAGTTGAAAAGACAATTGCCCTGGCTAGTCCTGCAGAGGAAAAAAGCCCGATCAGAGATAAAAATTATAAATGGCATCCCCGCTATTTAGTAGAGGAACAACCCATGTCGAATAGTCAACCGGAAGTATTCAACAGTCAACCACCGGCAATGGTCGCAGCGGCTGGAGCAAGTACACCACACCTTGCAGCCAATACAGATGAAAAAGACAAAAAGCGACAAAACAATGAAAAGAAAAGTGTACTGGCGACAATCGGTGCGTTTACGGGTGCAACATTGGCCAAAATTGGAGAAAGTGGTGGCAATTTCTTCAGCATGTTTGGTGTACTCGATCCGGGAATCAGTTTGGGTGTGAATGCGGCTCTTTTTAATACAAAGAACAATTATGGTGGTTTTCATGCAGGGGTAACCAACCGCACGGCCATCAGCGAAACATTCAGTATTATTTCAGAACTGAAATTCTTTATGCGCAATAATGCCGGTTATACCGTTAATGATATCAGAACCGTAATTAAAAATTACACGCAGGATACATTCGCAACGCCGGGTTTTACCTTGCATAAATATGATGTGGATTCATCAACTAAACGCTATAATTTCAAAAACTTTGCGTCAATTGAGTTGCCCGTAATGATGAGTGCCCGTTTTAATAACTTGTCAGTATATGGCGGAGTGAACTTTGCCTATAATTTCAAATTGAACATCAGTGAGGTCAACACAACGTATAGCGATCCCAAGTACATTCACAAGGAGGTGCAATTAGCCAATGGTGTTCCTTTCAATATGCCTGCGGAGAAGTCGTTTCAATATGTGCGTAATGATTTCGGCAGTCGTTTTGGCATCGGTTATGCAGTAGGTGTTTCGTACAACTTCAACCCGAATATCTATCTTGATCTTCGGTTAAGTAAGTTGATGTGGGATAATACAAAAACCAATACCCAACGCGAAATATCAAATGGTGTCACCAAAGTTCCGTTCACCCAATTATCTCTAGGCTATAAATTCAAAAAGTAATTTTACGTTTTTTCTTCGTCCCCTTATATATCCCCAACAAAAATGCCATGCTCTGCATGGCATTTTTAATATCTTTGCTCTTCTAATTTATCCCTATGCCCACCCTGCAGCAAATCATTGACGTCTTGGAAACGCTGGCGCCTTTGCGGTATCAGGAGTCGTACGACAACAGTGGCCTCCTAGTAGGCGAACGTGAAAAAGACATTACGGGAGTAGTTATCGCACTCGACTGTATTGAAGCAGTTGTGGATGAAGCCATCCAAAAAAATGCTAACCTGATCATCGCTCATCATCCAATTGTCTTTTCCGGGTTAAAGTCGTTTACCGGTAAAACATATATCGAACGAGTGATCATCAAAGCAATTAAGCATGATATTGCGATTTATGCAGCCCACACCAATCTCGACAACATGATACATGGGGTGAACCTGCGTATTGCCCAAAAATTGAGCTTAACTGACCTGCACATACTTGACCCATTATCGACATCTCTCAAACAATTGTATGTTTATGTACCCCAAGCCCACGCCGATGACGTGCGTAATGCATTATTTGAAGCAGGGGCGGGACAAATCGGGGCCTATTCATCCTGCAGCTATAATATTGATGGATTAGGCACATTTTTGCCCTCTAGCGCGGCAAACCCTTTTTCCGGAACGCATAATGTGTTACAAAAGGAATCAGAAGTTAAAATAGAAGTGATATTGACACCTGACCGGGAATCTGCTGTGCTCAAAGCCATGCGGGGTGCGCACCCATACGAAGAGATCGCTTACGGATTAATTCCCTTGGAGAATAAAAACCAATATATCGGCGCCGGTATGGTAGGCGATTTGCCGGCCGAACTGCCTGTCGATCAGTTTTTAGCCATGTTGAAACTACAGATCAATACGGCTTGTATCCGTCACACCAAAGCCATAAAAAGCCAGATAAAAAAAGTGGCTGTATGCGGAGGGTCTGGAAGTTTTCTATTAGGGAAGGCTATTCAAGCAGGTGCCGATGTGCTGGTAACGGCCGATTGGAAATACCATCAGTTTTTTGATGCGGAAGAAAAGATCATGATCGCGGACGTCGGACATTACGAGAGTGAGCAATTTACCGGTGAAATTTTTTATGAGGTACTATCAAATAAATTCCCTAATTTTGCCCTCCATTTAACGGCAATTAATACCAATCCGATAAAATATTATTTCTAACATTATGGCAGCAGCAAAAGAGTTTTCAGTACAGGAGAAGTTAATTTCGATCTGTACCTTACAAAAAATCGATTCAAAAATTGATGAGATCAATAAACTAAGAGGTGAACTTCCGATGGAAGTGAAAGACCTGGAAGATGAAATTACCGGCTACAATACACGATTGAATGCAATCGATAATGAGATCAATATCATTAAAGAAGATATCAAAAAGAAAAAGGCAATTCAGGTAGAGTCGGCTGAAAACCTTAAGAAATATGAAAAGCAACAGTCGAATGTAAAAAACAGTCGCGAATTTGAGGCGATCAATAAGGAAATTGAAATGCAGGAATTAGAGATCAAAGCAGCGGAAAAAAAGATCAAAGATGCCAAATACGAAATTGAAGAACAGGAAAAATTGAAAGAGCACGCCATGAGTTTGATCGCCGAAAAAGAAGAAGTTTTGTCGCTCAAACAAAAGGAGTTAAAAAGAATCATTGACGAAACCGAAAAAGAAGAGAAAGAGTTGTTGAAAAATCGTCAAAAATCAGCAGATGCTGTAGAGCCGCGTTTATTACTGGCTTATACCAAAATCAGGGATAATTTCAGAAACGGGCTGGCTGTTGTACCG
>CAZFKA010000080.1:0-12733 GCA_964519155.1 uncultured Bifidobacterium sp.
ATATGAATCAGTCGTTTAGAGAGAAAATACTCTTTTTGAAAGCAAATCGTTTGCATATTCTCTACGCAATGGCCGGGCTTTTCATTGGGGTATCGCCTCAATTGTTGTATTGGAAAAGAGTTACCGGAAATTGGGTCTTTGATGTCGGTAGTAAATGGGATTTTTTGAACCCCCATTTCAGGGTACTGATCGGATGGGAAAAAGGCTGGTTGATTTATACGCCGGTGAGCATTTTATTTTTAGCCGGTTTGTTTCTGATGCGCAACACCACATTCGGCAAGGCAATACGGGTATTTTGCCTGATAAATATATACATCATCATCTCGTGGCATATTTGGCGCTATGGTGCAAGCTATTCCTGCAGGGCCCTCGTACAAAGCTATCCGGTTTTTGCCTTCCCATTGGCTGCCATTGTACATTATGCGCGGCACAAAGTGTGGCGTCTGCTTTTTTATGTGCTTTGCCTTTTGCTGTTGGGGCTGAATGCGTTTCAAATCAAACAATACAATGACAATATTTTACATTACGATGAAATGAATTTTCGGTATTACCGGGCGATCTTTCTCAAGGCACATCCTGATGCTCTGGATATGAGTTTGCTCGACACGGAAGATTTTGTATGCGATGAACATCTCTTTAAACAGCAGCAAATAGCATTGGAAAAATCAGATTGCTTGATGAGTTGCGGTGATACCCTTTGGAGTGGAATCGTACAGGCAGCAGAAAAAACACATGAGCAATATCTACGGGTAGAGTTGGATTGCCATAACGCAATAAATACCTGGCAGGCTTTTATTCAATGCACTGTACGACAGGGTGAAACGCTTTTACAAAAGCAATTTCGTTTGTTTAACGCGGTCGCCGACAAATCAGCCGAAAAGCACTATGCATTTTACATTCGTTTACCGGAGAGGTCGTTGCCGCTAAGTGTCGATTTGCGCCTAAAAGGTAACGAAGCATTCAGCGCAATATTCACACGTTTGCAGATTGTGCAATTGACCCGCTGAGCCTTTTTTTTATTTGCCGACAGCCATTCGCAAATGAAACCTTACATTTGCTAACAGGAAAGTTGACATCATTCCCATCTTGTTCATTTCGACATTTTTCCGATGACTCGCAAAACATTTTTGAAATATTTGTCTTTACTCCCACTCAGCAGTTGCGCCATGAATATCAACGAATTTACAAAATTAGCAAGCGAAGGATCCTCAAGTGATCGTATGCCTGTTTTGTTTGTCGGACATGGAAATCCGATGTATGCTATTTCTGAAAATAAATATAAAAAGGTGTGGGAAGAGATGGGAAAAAAATTGCCTCATCCAACAGCGGTATTGTGCATTTCTGCTCATTGGTTGACTAACGGAACTTCGGTGGCTGTGACTGCCAAACCGCGAACCATCCACGATTTTGGAGGCTTTCCGCAAGCGTTGTTCGATGTGCAGTATCCCGCTCCCGGTGCACCCGATTACGCAAAAATGGCAGCATCAGCCATACAGTCGGTAAAGGTGCACGAAGATGTAGAGTGGGGGCTCGATCACGGTGCCTGGAGTATCTTACGCAATATGTATCCCGCTGCTGATGTTCCTGTTTTTCAACTGAGTATCGATTTCGGAAAACCACCGGCCTATCATTTACAGTTGGGTAAAGAACTGGCAGCATTGCGAAACAAAGGTGTCCTCATTATTTCGAGTGGGAATGTAGTACACAATTTGGGTATGATACAATGGGATGAAATGAAGCCGGCATTCGATTGGGCCATTGAATTTGATGAATATGTAAAGAAAGCAATTGAGCAAAATGATCCCCAGGCCCTCACCACTTATCAAAAATTGGGTAGCGTGGCAACAATGGCACACCCGACCAATGATCATTATCTGCCCTTGATGTATACACTCGGTTTGCGTCACGCCAAGGACGAATTCCGTTTTTTTAACGATACACTCGACATGGGCAGCCTGAGTATGCGTAGTGTCATTTTCTCCTGATCGATTGTATGAAAGCCGTATTGCAGCATCTACGTTTCGCCTTTTCCTTTTTACTTTTACCGGTATTTTTATTTTCTCTGTACACGATCAGGGTCGTCAATTTTAAGCAGCCGGAGCTATGGTTGTTATTGATCATATTGCATGTGTTGGTTTATCCTGCGAGTAATGCTTACAATAGTACGCAAGACCGTGATAAGGGGAGTGTGGGTTTGATAAAGGATCCTTTACCGGTACCCAAAAATTTATTGCAGATAAGTGTAGGGATGGATCTTGCAGCCCTTTTGCTTTCACTTTTTTTACCGATATCCACAACAGTTCTTCTGGCCGTATACATTGGTTTTTCACGTTTATATAGTTGGCGTAAAGTAAGGTTGAAACAGTATCCCTATATCGGATTTTTGACTGTTTTTTTGTTTCAGGGTGCACTCATTTATTATACGGTACTGAGTACGCTGTCAGGAGTTATTCAATCATTCTCAGGGGCTACCCTCATGGCTGCCTTTACCGCATCGCTTTTTATAGGGAGTATCTACCCCCTCTCACAGATATACCAACATCAACAAGATCTTGAGGATGGGGTAGTGACCATTAGTGCAACGCTTGGCTTTCGAAATACTTTTTTGTTTTCCGGGGCGCAGTTCTTATTGGCAACAGTATTGTTTTCCTATAGCCAATTACAGAATCAACACCTTGTTGAATTAATGGTTTGGCTTGCCTGCCAATTGCCGGTCGTGTTATTTTTCATGTATTGGTTTATGCAAGTGATGAAAAATTCATCGGCCGCCGATTACCGTCATGCCATGCGTATGAATCTTATTGCTGCTGTCGCGATGAACCTGTCCTTTTTGTTATTGTTGGCCTTTGGCAAGTAACTTGATTTTTTTGCTCGGGTTGCAGATTTTAGTCGTACTACACCATTCGATACCTATTTTTGTCGTATGCAAAAAGGTGAATTCAATTTTGTGACCCTTAGTCAACCTGAACAATACAAAGAAGCGACGGTTCTATTTGAGGAATATGCTGCATCACTCGACATTGATCTTTGCTTTCAGGGTTTTAAGGATGAATTGTCGGCGATCGACCAACAATATGGTGTGCCGTTTGGCGCATTGGTTTTGATTTACCATTATGATACACCCGTCGGTTGCGCCGCTATCCGACGCTTGGCTGAAGGCACGGCTGAACTCAAACGTATGTATATCCGCCCCGACTTCCTTAACCGGGGACTGGGGACACTATTGATACAGCGGATGATTGATATGGCCACAGCACTCGGCTATTGTCGCATACGGCTCGATACATTGGCTACAATGCATGCTGCACGACAACTCTATCAACGATCGGGATTTTATGAAATTGACGCTTATTGCTATAATCCACATAGCGGAGTTATTTATATGGAGAAAAATATCGGTGACGCGTGCTAGTGATAAAATTCAACACGATATCTGACCGGCTACCCCTATATTTGCCAACGTTACTGCTTCAAACATTTCATGGCCTATATCAATTCTATCGGTACAGCACAAGCCCCTTTCAGTCATTCCCAAAAAGATATACTCGACTTTATGCTTGCGATGTATCAGGTACCGGCAGAGGACGTGGAGAAGATGACGCGATTGTATGATCGCAGTGAAATTGAAACCCGTTATTCCGCTATTGAAGATTTTTCTTTACCAAAGAGTAAATGGACCTTTATTGAAAAGGATAAACCTGTTTCTGTTGAAAAACGCATGCAAAAGTATTTTGAAATCGCACCGGCTTTATGCGAAAAAGCAGTTCGACGGTGTTTTCAGCATGCTGCAGATATTCAGCGTATCACACACCTGATTACCGTGAGTTGCACCGGTATCTCAGCGCCAGGGCTTGATATACAATTAATGCGGGCTTTAGGATTAGCTACTGATGTGCATCGCAGTAGTGTGAATTTTATGGGTTGCTATGCTGCAGTTCATGCACTCAAAATTGCCAACAGTATCTGTGGTGCCGATCCTCTTGCAAAAGTGCTTATTGTAGATGTGGAACTTTGTACCCTTCATTTTCAAGACAGCTATACCATGGATAATATTGCCGCTTCTTTATTATTTGGAGATGGTGCCGCAGCAGTTGTTGTCAGCAATGAGCCGGGTATGTACGCCATACAGGATTTTTATGCTGAAGTGGCTTTCAGTGGCTATAATGATATGGCCTGGAATATTTCAGCGAATGGATTTCTGATGACCCTCAGCGGATATGTTCCTTCGGTGATAGCCGAGCATATCGAACCTATGTTGTTGAATTCGTTGAACAAAATGCAGTTATCGAAAAGCGATATTCATCATTGGGCTATACACCCCGGCGGTAAAAAAATAATCCTTGAAATTGAAAAGGCATTGGATTTAACGCCTGCAGATGTCGAAGTATCGCGGTCTGTGTTGAGTGATTACGGCAATATGTCGTCAGTGACCATTTTAGTTGTTCTCAAGCGTATGCAAAGTAAGGTCAAACAGGCCGGCGAAAATATGTATACCGTTGCGTTTGGCCCCGGGCTTTCCATCGAATCAATGTTTTTAAAAACATGCTGAGTTTCCTGCACAGAAGTAATGAAAAGGAACTGCTCGACGAAACGGGTATACCCTACGAAGATTTGAAAACGAACATGCAGGAATTAAATGTCATTAATACTTTACTTGGCGGACACCCTATTACCCTGCAGGGTTTTAAACAATTATTGGGTTCACGTAAAACAATTCGTGTGGCGGAAATCGGGTGTGGAGGTGGAGATAATATTGCCGTGATTCAACGTTATTGTCAACAGCGTCAGATAGTGGTACAGGCAGTAGGGATCGATCGTGAGCCCCATATCTGCGCTTACGCCGAAGCAAAACATCCCGCAATACAAATACAATGTTGCGATTATCGTGAGGCTGTATTTGCAGAACCACCTGATATTATTTTTTCATCTCTTTTTTGTCATCACTTCAATCACGATCAATTGGTTGAGCAAATTCTTTGGATGAAAGAGAAGGCAGGCATCGGCTTTTTTATCAATGATTTGCATCGTCATGTTATCGCATACTATTCCATCAAAATTTTGACTAAGTTATTTTCTCGCTCTTATTTGGTCAAGCACGATGCACCTTTATCAGTAGCGCGGGCATTTACTTACCGTGACTGGGAAAAAATTTTTGCGGAGGCCGGATTGAAGCCGGCATCTGTCGAATGGAAATGGGCTTTCAGATACTTAATTTTGTATCGTCATGGAACTTGAACATCGAAATCTCAATGAATATACAATGGCGAATCCCGAAAAGGTATTCGACGCAGTCATTGCCGGTGGTGGACTGGCAGGCTTGTCGATGGCCATATTGCTGGCACAGAAAGGATATCAAGTGGTTTTGCTCGAGAAAAAACAGTATCCCTATCACAAAGTCTGTGGCGAATATATTTCAAATGAAAGTCGCGCCTTTCTGACACGTCTTGGTATTGCTCTCGATGCGTTGAATCTGCCGCAGATCACTACCGTGCAGTTGATGGATACAAAAAATAATCTGGTGACGGAAAAACTTGACCCGGGTGGTTTTGGCATCAGCCGTTATACCCTTGATACCTTATTGGCCAATCGGGCGACCATGCTCGGTGTTAGCATTTTACAGGGGACTAATTGTTCGGGATATGTGAAGCAAGGCGATCTTTTTAGTCTAAATACTTCATCGGGCATATTCAAGGGAAAAATGTTACTCGCTTCTTTTGGCCGTCACGCGTTCGGCAATTTTTATAAACCGCATAAAAGTGCAACGAATTGGGTAGGGGTGAAGTATCATATAAAAGCCGATTTTGCTGAGGATAAAATTTATCTGGCAACCTTTCGGGATGGTTACTGCGGAATGTCGAAAATTGAAGAAGGTAAATATTGTCTTTGCTATCTGGTCAAAGCGTCACGACTTAATATTTATCGCAATAAAATACAGGACCTTGAACAACAGGAGCTTTTTCGTAATCCTTTTCTCAAAGAAGTGTTTTCAACGGTCAATTTTTTGTACGAGAAGCCCCTTACCATTTCCAATGTTACGTTTACAGGTAAGGCGCCGGTTTATGATGATGTGTTTTATCTGGGCGACAGTGCCGGTAGTATTGCCCCATTGACAGGCAACGGCATGAGCAATGCGATGCGAAGTGCATCTTTACTTGTTGAAGGCGTGGATCAATTTCTACAAAAAAAAATCAGTAGACAACAATTGCGGGAAAGCTATACGCATACCTGGAAAAAAACTTTCTCTAAGCGCATTTATACGGGAAGACTGATTCAGTATTTTTTCTGCGATCAAGGGCTGAGTTCATTTTTTATTCGTGTGATGCAAAAAAGTAGACTATTGCGCCTGCTTATGATCAGGCAAACGCATGGAGATGTTTTCTAATTTTTTAAATCTGCTATTTATGGGAATTGTTGAGTACTTATCACAGTGAATTTTCGAGCGGTAATAAAGCTGAAAACTCAAATAGTGTGATCTTTGCGGTATCATCATGTTCCAACAGTTCAAATTTTTCCAGTGTAAAAGAGCTATCGCGTCTCACCCGATACAGAAATTGGAATTCCGTTACATTTCCATTATCACTTGTTGAATAGGTGCGCCACGCATTTAAATCACGATACTGCACTTTGCCATACTTCAGTGTCATAGAGTTAAGCAATTTCCTGATAGCTGAAGTGTCAAGACCGGTTCGGTATTCGTCGTGGATTAAGTGGTCAATTGCACCATAATCGGCGCTGTCTGCCGACCGGTAAAATTTTCGGATCGTTTGCAAACCCTCTTGTTTATCGCTTTCCAGATCAAACGTTTGAAATGTGCAGCCGACAAATATTGTATACATCAGAAAAAGAAGTAACCTCATGCTTGTATTGGGTTTGTTGATGCAAATATTGTTTCAAAAATTTTGCTTGAAGCAGTTGTTCCACAAATTAATAATGAATTTAACGCGAAACAAATTTACCTGCGGGTATTTTAATTACGTACCATGAAATTTATTTTCAACCCTACTATACCTCATGTCGGACGGCGTCTGCTTGGAAGGATTTTCCCCAAAAGATAACTGAATGCAATGGCTTTCGAATTAAAAGTTGGTGTTTAAAGAAAAGCCACCAAGTTTACCGGATGTAGGATATATTCTTTGAAAAGTATCTTGGTTTCCGGCTATATAGTTTCCACAACAATGCAGCCAAAATGAACTCTTTTTGTTCCGTAATGCAGATGCTGAATATTTGCCAATAAGCACTTTAAAAGATGAATGCCCGATCGCAATTGCCACATCCTATTTTATTAGTCACTCTTTTAGCTTATTTTTGAAATCGCTGTATGAACATTTTACATCCCGAAAACTGGGTGGCCCTCTATGCCGATTATCTCCTCCGATACGCTATGTTCCGGATCAATGATGAGGGATTGTGCGAAGATCTGGTGCAGGAAACTTTTTTTGCCGCCCTCAAGGCCAGAGAAAGCTTCAAAGGCAATAGCAGTGAAAAAACTTGGCTGACCACTATTTTGAAAAATAAAATTATAGATGAATACCGCAAAAAAGGAAAGCAGCAAGATTCGTTGGACGATGAGCAGTTTTATTCCCTTTTTTTTGAGATGGACGACAGCGACGCGGGACACTGGAAACGCGGGCAATTTCCCCAATTATGGGATCTGTCGCAAGGTGCAACAAGAGAAAACGAGGAGTTTAATGGTGTGCTGCATAATTGCATCGGGAAACTGACACAAACGCAAATGGATATTTTACAGGAAAAATATTTTGAGGAAAAATCTTCTGATGAAATTTGTAAGGATTTTAACATTTCTAAGTCTAATTATTGGACAACCCTTCACCGGGTAAATATACAATTACGAAAATGTATCGAATTAAACTGGTTTTTGAAATAAAATGAATATTCGTTCACATATTTTTATCGCTTGCAAAGAGGCTACCTTGCTCTGTACTCAACAAACAGAACGGCCTTTGACTGTAGCGGAAAAAATTAAGCTCAACATTCATCTGCTGATTTGTAAACCCTGTTTTTATTTTTCGAAACAAATTGTCTGGCTACAAGAAGCACTGAAAAATATAAAACGCCAGCCCGGCAAAAAGCTGTCGGAAGAAAAAATGCGAATGATGCAAAAAAAAATAGATGAACGTTTGTAAGGTTGTAAACACCCTGACGTCTACTATTGAAAAAGCACCTGATGAGCAGATACCCACTCCTTATTTTAGTATTATTCGCCACCAAACTGAGCTTTGGGCAAGTACCTAAGCAATCGGTTCTCGAACATTTTACCAATTCAAATTGTGGTGTTTGCGCTTACTATAATCCGTTCATATTTGATACACTCGCGAACTATCCGCATACCTTACGCATTGCCTTTTATCCCAGTAGTCCGTATGCAGCCTGTTTCTTTTCGATGCAAAATGTGGCCGACAACGATGCCCGAACTTATTTTTACAATGTATTTGGCAGTACACCGAAACTGTTGCTCAATGGGGCTTTAACGCCGTTCGCTCTATTGGATTCCTCTTTGTCGGCACAACAGCATGATTCTTCCAATTTTGCATTGTCTCTGACTCAGTTTTTTTTAACTCCGGATTCTGTTCAAGTGCAACTGGCGATCAAAAAAGTTGCAGCAGATACCCTCAGCTCGGCAAGGCTCTTTGTAGCGGCTTTTGAAGACAGTGTGCAACAATCCACTGCCAATGGAGAAACACTTCACCAAGACGTTTTTAGGCATGCTATGACGACCATGCAAGGTGATTCGATCAATCTCCCCGTCAATGTGAACGATAGTGTAACTGTGCAATTCAATTTTACAGTAAAAAATAATTGGCAGTCCAATCAAATGCAGAGTATTGCCATTTTGCAACGCACGAGTGACAAACAAGTGGTACAAGCCGGTCCTTCGCATAATGTAGTCAGTATGCCATTAGCCCTTACTACCCCCAATCGTCTGGACACCCCCTTGTTTTACCCGAATCCGGCCAAGAATAAGTTGTTTGTCAGCAATGCACAATTCCTCCGCGAAATAGCATTGTTCGATTTGCAGGGTAATTGCCTGAAACGCGAATCAAAACCCGGTGATGAGATCTGTTTACCAGCTTTGTCTCAAGGGGTTTATCTACTCCAAATCAATACTTCCGACACACGATATTTTACTAAACTAGTCATTAATCCCTAAAACCAAATGAATATGAACAACGTAAATATTAGCAATAAGATGAGACTGATAGGCACAATTATTTTTCTTTCGATGATCATCACAACAGGAGCATTGGCGCAGGATATAAATACGTTACGTAAGCTGCACTTTAATCTTGAGGGTAAGATGGCCTTACAACAATATGATCCGGTTGCTTATTTTACACAGGGAAAGGCAGTGAAAGGATTGTCTGAACTGTCTTACAACTACGGCAATGCGGTGTATTATTTTTCCAGTGTGGGCAACATGGCCTTGTTTAAAGCAAATCCAGCGCAATACGAGCCTCAATTTGGAGGGTGGTGCGCCTATGCGATGGGTGCAAAAGGCGAAAAGGTCAATATTGATCCCAAGACGTTTAAAATCATACAAGGTAAACTATATCTTTTTTACAATTCCTTGTTCAACAATACATTGAAGACCTGGAACACCGACGAAACAAATCTGTTGCGAAAAGCAAATCAACATTGGACAAAAACTTTCAAATAATTTAATATGAAAAAAATACTTATCTGGTCATTACGCATACTGGCAGCAGTGATCTTATTACAAACACTCTATTTTAAATTCACCGCACATCCGCAGTCTGTTGCCATTTTTACAAAAATTGGTCTTGAACCGTATGGCCGAGTTGGCATTGGCGTGATGGAGTTGATCGCGGCCATCCTGTTGATGATTCCTCGTGTTAGTGGTATCGGAGCACTACTGAGCGCCGGTTTAATGGCAGGCGCACTGTTTTTTCATTTTACCTCTCTCGGAATTGAAGTCGATGGGGATTCAATTTTATTTATGTATGCACTCATTGTTTTTGTCGCATCTTTGTTGCTCATTGTATTGCAAAAAAAGCAGTTGTTCACAATGCTACAGCGAATCATCCACCCTCGGCAAGCTTCCATGTGGAGCCTTTTTGTATTAATTTCTTTATTTTCGAATTGCACTACTGCACAAAACAATAAAACTATGGCTGACCAAAAAAACAAATACTACTCTATAAGCGACACAAGCAAAATTGTTGTCAGCAATGAGGAGTGGAAACAAAATCTTGACCGCGATGTGTATAATATTGCCCGTGAAAAAGGAACGGAGCGTGCATTTACCGGGCAATACTGGAATCATTTTGAAACAGGTCTCTATCGATGCAAAGCCTGTGGCAATCCGCTTTTCCGCTCCGATGGTAAGTTTGAAAGCAGTTGTGGATGGCCTTCATTTTTTGAACCCATTACACCCAACAGTGTAAAGTATGCAACCGATAAATCGTACGGAATGGATCGAGTGGAAGTCATGTGCGGTCGCTGTGATGCACATCTGGGGCATATATTCGACGACGGTCCGCCACCAACCTATAAGCGTTATTGCATCAATTCGGTGATCATCGATTTTGAGAAGAAGTAATTCAGCACGCGTAGGTATAGCAAGGAGCCGCAAATTGTTGTCAGTTAGTGGCCGGTTCGTATGACGAACAAACGTTTTTCCCGAGCGGTATTGCAAACGGCTTCCTGCGTGGTTTAAAAAAGGGGTACGCTTGAATTTAGAAAACACAGTCTGTTTAAAACATAATAAAAAAATCAAAATGAGAAAGAATATTCTGGCTTTAATAGCGATCTTTATTTCCTTGGCGAGTTGTGGGGCAAAAGAAGGAACTTTGCAAAACAAAAAAATATTTGAGGAGATGCAATCTACTAACTCTAAAACAAATTCTATGACAGATACACTCACTGTAGGAGGCGGTTGCTTCTGGTGCGTTGAAGCACAATTTTTACAATTGAAAGGGGTCCTCTCGGTTCAATCAGGATACGCAGGCGGAAGTACCGTAAACCCCACGTACAAGGAAGTTTGTACCGGGCTCACCGGGCATGCAGAAGTAATACAAGTGGTTTTCGACAATTCCGTAATCAGTTTAGATGAGGTATTGGCCGCTTTCTGGCAATCGCACGATCCAACGCAATTGAACCGACAAGGCAATGATGTCGGCACACAATATCGTTCCGTGATTTTTTATCGAAATAATGAACAAAAGCAAGTGGCTGAAGACTATAAGCAAAAGCTAAATAATGAAAAAGTTTATGACAAGCCTGTTGTCACTGAAATTGCTCCACTCTCCAAATTTTATATCGCTGAAGATTATCATCAGGATTATTACAATCAAAATGCTTCGCAAGGATATTGCCAGTTTGTGATCGCACCTAAACTTGAGAAGTTTAAAAAGGTATTTAAGGATAAGCTTAAATAATTCAAATTTGTTCAACAATGAATTCATGCAGGATCAACAGAAAATATAGTTAGTATGCAATTGAAAAAAAAATCAACATGGACGGGCCTGATGTTCATCGTATTTTCCTTTATGCACAGTACAGCACAGCAACACCCTGAAAAGTACATCAGCCGAACAACACATGATGCCGGACTCACCTGGGCAACGAACGGGAATGCATTGACGACAGCCCTATCTTCCAAACAATATTGGGGTTTTGGCCGTAAAAAACGACATTTCAAAGCCGGCTTGGGGCTGCGACTCACATCTTCTTTTGGAAACGACGAACTAGAATATATTACGGCACCGGCTCGGCTTACCAGTGGTAAAACAGGACCTGCCGTATTTTTTGCCGATCAGCTTCCGAACAATATCGATACCTTACAACTAGCTTCAACTCAAGTCAATGCCATAAATCTCCTGATCGCGTTGCGATATGATTTTAGTAAAAAGTGGGGTTTCGAATTCAATATTGATGCAATTGGATTTTCGTTTGGGGGCGTTCGTTCGGGTGTGCTTGCCTATGGCGACGATCCTTTTACCCGCAAAGTGATCAGTGCAAAACCAAGCGTAGGAAATGTATTACTGATCAGCGACAACGATCGTGGGTCACTCAATTCAGAATGTATTTTATTTTACCGGTGCAATAAGAATCTGGAGATCAAAGCTGGGATTTGCTTTTTATTTAATGAATACAAGGTGCAACAACCGGTTCAGTATTACAATTCAAAAGGGAATTTTATCGATGCCAGTACATACCGAACTAAATTATTGATGGGTGGTATCGGATTCAATTATATCTTTAAGTATCCTTAGTATTACCCATTAATGTTTTCTGCTATGAAAAGTATTCTCCTGCTACTGTTTGTATTTTTTTTCAATCTGGTTGCGTTTAGCCAATGGAAGAATGTGCGGTCGAGTGCGGTGACGTTTAAAATCAAAAATGCCGGAATAGGTGTGGATGGTACATTCGGAAAGGTCAATATGAAAATTCAAGTTGACGAGGCGAATCCGACTGCATCTTTGTTTTCCGGTACTGTTGATGTCGCTTCTTTATCGACCGGAATTAAATTAAGAGACAGCCATCTGAAAGAAAAAGATGATTTTTTTGATATAAAGCGCTTTCCCATGCTGAGTATGCGGGCTGTGAACGTTTCCGTAAAAAGTGCCGGCATATTTACGGTTACATGGGAACTCACCATGAAGGGAATTACGAAGCGTTTAAGCAGCGATGTGATAGCCAAAAAAGAAACGGATGCCTTGACACTTTTTACCGTTTTGAAAATAGACCGAAA
>CAZFKA010000081.1:0-4031 GCA_964519155.1 uncultured Bifidobacterium sp.
TATGCAATGGTGTACGACCTTGTTTCAGTTCTTCTGAACGGGCAATTTCTGCACCACCCAAACGACCGCCGATTTTTACCTTGATGCCTTCTGCGCCCATTCTCATCGTATTCTGAATAGCCATTTTTACTGCACGTTTGTAGTTTACACGACCTTCGATTTGTTTGGCGATTGATTCACCCACGATTTGTGCATCCAGTTCGGGACGACGAATTTCGAGAATATTGATCTGTACATCTTCTTTGCCGGTCAGCTTCTTCAGTTCTTCTTTGATACGGTCAACTTCCTGTCCACCTTTACCGATAATGATACCCGGACGTGAAGTATGGATGGTCACGATTAGTTTACCCAGCATACGCTCGATCACGATTTTGGCAATACCGCCTTTGTTGATCCGTGCATTGAGGTAATTACGGATTTTCACATCTTCGATCAGTTTTCCGGCATAGTCTTGTTTGTTACCATACCAGCTACTGTCCCATCCGCGGACGATGCCTAATCTGCTTGCTATTGGATTTGTTTTTTGACCCATTTTCTTTTGTTATTAGATCTCCGTATTGTTATCCAATACTTCGCTTTTATTAGTTAAATTATTTTTGCTGTCTACAATGATCGTTACATGATTACTTCTCTTCTTTTTCTGATAAGCGCGTCCTTGTGGAGCGGGCATCATACGTTTCAGTGTACGGGCATTGTCCACAAAAACGGTTTTGACAATCAGGTCAGATTCGTCGGCACCTTCGTTCTTGTTTTTCCAATTCGCTATCGCGCTAACGAGCAATTTCTCGAGGGGAATTGAAGAATGCTGTGCGTTAAATTTTAAAAAGCCGAGTGCCTTTTCTACCTGCATGCCCCGGATGACGTCAACGAGTAGACGCATTTTTCGCGGCGATGTGGGATAATTTCTTAATCTTGCTACTGCTTCCATTGTAAATTAAATATTTTCTTAATTGTTGTTGTTATTATTTGCCGCCTGAATGCGATTTGAAGTTACGGGTTGGAGAAAATTCTCCGAGTTTGTGACCTACCATAAATTCGGTTACATATACCGGAATAAATTTATTGCCATTGTGAACCGCAAATGTATGCCCTACGAAATCGGGTGTGATGGTAGAACGTCTGCTCCAGGTTTTGATCACTCCTTTTTTTACTTTACCTTCATTGACGTTTTCTACTTTCTTTTCCAGTTTTGCGTCTACATAGGGACCTTTCTTAATTGAACGAGCCATTGATTATAAATTTATTTTAGTTTTTTAATTTTTTACCGTTACTGCGTACGATGATCAGTTTATCAGAACCTTTTTTCTTGCGGGTCTTTTCGCCTTTCGCGTATTTACCGGTACGTGAACGAGGGTGTCCACCAGAAGAACGTCCTTCACCACCACCCATCGGATGATCTACCGGATTCATAGCCACACCTCTTGTACGGGGTTTGATACCTTTCCAACGGTTACGACCAGCTTTACCCATAGACTCCAGGGCGTGATCAGAATTTGATGCTGAACCAACGGTTGCATAGCAATTGATGAGTACTTTACGCAATTCGCCTGAAGGCATTTTCAATACTGCATATTTTTCTTCTTTTGCATTCAACTGAGCTGAAGCGCCTGCACTACGAGCCATTTTGGCACCCTGACCGGGTTGCAATTCAATGTTGTGAATGATGGTACCCAAAGGCATATTCTTCATGGGTAATGCATTCCCCAGATCGGGTGCTACATTATCGCCGCTCATGACTTTCATCCCTACGGTAAGGCCTTGAGGCGCAATGATATATCGTTTTTCACCATCAGCATAATGCAGCAAAGCGATAAAAGCGGTACGATTGGGATCGTATTCGATCGAATTCACGGTAGCCGGAATATCTTTCTTGTTCCGTTTGAAGTCAATAATACGGTACATCTTTTTGTGTCCGCCACCGATATAACGCATTGCGCGACGTCCCTGTGCATTCCGACCACCGGTACGTTTGATCGGTGACAGCAATGATTTTTCGGGTGAATCAGTTGTTACTTCGGCAAATGCATTTCCGATTCTCCATCGGGTGCCTGCTGTAACGGGTTTGAATTTTTTTAATGCCATTTTCTTTATTGATTAAAATGCGTATAAATCGATTGTTTCTCCGGCTGCCAAGGAAATGGTAGCCTTTTTGAATGATGGTTTACGACCGGTCAGAATACCTGCTTTAGTCATTCTTGATTTGTTTTTAGCCGGTACGATACAGGTGTTAACATCTTCTACTCTTACGTTGTAGTAATTTTCCACAGCCTTTTTGATCTCAAGTTTGTTCGCACGTTTGTCGACAACAAAACAGTAGCGGTTCGACTTTTCTGTTTGTTTGTTTACCTTTTCGGTAACGATCGGCTTTTTTAATATTTCTGAAGCTTTCATGTTCTTAATATAATTTAAAGGTTAGGCTACTTCTTCTTCTACATCGGTTTCGGCAAATTGCTTAACCACATTTTCAGTGAGTAATAAAGTATTCGCGTTCAACACATCATAGGTATTTGAATTATAGAATACATCAGTTTTTACTTTAGGCAGATTTCGTGAACTCAGAAAAACATTGTCGTTGAAATCGGGCAAGAGGAACAGGGTCTTGGCATTGCTGAGGTTCAGGCTTTTCAATACACCGGCAAATTCGCTGGTGCTGGGGCTATCCATATTCATATCTTCGATCACTACGATATTGTTCGATTTCGCTTTATAAGACAATGCTGAATAGAACGCCAGATTTTTGACCTGCTTGTTCAGTTTAAACGAATAGCCATGGGGTTTGGGTCCGAAGATAGTACCCCCGCCTTTATACAATGGGTTACGGATATTCCCTTTACGGGCGCCACCGGTACCTTTTTGCTTGTGTAATTTTCGTGAAGCACCTTTTACTTCTGCACGGGTCTTCACTTTGTGTGTACCCTGATGACGCGCAGCCAGGTATTGTTTCACTGACAGATAGATCAGGTGATCATTCGGTTCGATACCAAAAAAGTCATCCGGCAGTTCTACACTACGGCCAGTTTGTTGTCCTTTATTATTTAATACTTCTATTTGCATGATTACTTTTGAATTAATACGATTGAACCATTATGACCGGGTACTGATCCGCTAACCAGCACATAGTTTTTTTCCGGAAATATTTTTAAAACTTTCAAAGCCTTTACTTTAACGCTTTCGCCACCCATTTGTCCCGCCATACGCATTCCTTTGAATACGCGTGAAGGATAGGATGATCCCCCTACCGAACCCGGAGCACGTTGACGATCGTGCTGACCATGTGAAGCTTCCCCCACACCGGCAAATCCATGACGTCTTACGACACCCTGGAAACCTTTTCCTTTTGTGGTACCGATCACACTAACTGTTTCCCCTTCGCTGAAAATATCACAGGTGATGGTATCGCCCACTGCTTTACTCAATTCACAGTTACGCAATTCCTTCACAACAGATTTAGCTCCGGTATTTGCTTTAGAAAAATGACCCAGCATCGCTTTGTTGCTGTTTTTTTCTTTCTTGTCGCCAAAAGCAATTTGCAAAGCACTGTAACCATCGTTCTCTTGCGTTTTCACTTGTGTAACCACACAAGGTCCTGCTTCGATGATGGTACAAGCGGTTTGCTTGCCATTAGGCTCGAAAATGCTGGTCATGCCAACTTTTTTTCCTATAATTCCTTTCATTCTGTTTTATTTTTAGTCAGCGCTCCACCGAAGCGGAGATGACGATGATCTTTAATTATAATTAGGCTTTGATCTCAACTTCCACACCTGAAGGCAGATCCAATTTGGATAATGCGTCCACTGTTTTTGAAGAAGAGGTATAGATATCCATCAGGCGTTTGTGTGTGCACAGTTGGAATTGTTCTCTTGCTTTTTTGTTCACGAAAGGTGAACGGAGTACGGTAAATATTTTTTTGTCTGTCGGTAAGGGCATGGGACCTGTTACCACAGCGCCTGTACTGCGAACCGTTTTAGCTATTTTTTCAGCTGACTTGTCCACCAGGTTATGGTCATAAGACTTTAATTTTATTCGTATTC
>CAZFKA010000081.1:4041-12607 GCA_964519155.1 uncultured Bifidobacterium sp.
TATTTTACGTCCCTGTTATAAATTTTGGGAGTGCAAAGGTAATTTTTATTGTGTAAGTACCAAAATTTTTTTAAGAAAAATTGAAAAAGATTTCGAAAAAGCTTACAAATACTGGTCATGAGCGACTCGCCCGCTACCTAAACTGCATAAAATATCTCGATTTTTAATATAAATGAAATTCTACATGCGGTTCAATCTTCGTTTTTATCGCCGGTCACTTTTCAGCATCTCGGCAAACGTTTGCTTTAAGATCATCGACTGTATGACCTTTGCAATGCGCTTTGCTTTAGTAGTCTCGGTTTTAGCGCTATCGACCCATTTACTGTAATAATGCTGATGCGAACGGGGCATGGCTGTAAAACGGTCAAAAGCCTCTTTTTCGTCCTGCAGGCATGCCATCATATCGTCATTGAGCTGATATCCGGTTTTGTCGACACTCAGTTTGACAAGCAACTCATCATTCTTTTTCTTGCCGATCTTTTTTCGGAGGTCGGCATTGAGGGGCATGATAAACTCGCCCTCCCCCATCGGCAAAATAGCCACGCCATTTATCGGTATTTCATCGAGGAAACCTTTAACCCGGTATGACGTTTTTATCCCTTTATTTAATTTATTGGCAATAGCAGCGGGTATTGCAAAATAGGTCCAGCCGGTCTTTTCGCCTTGTTGGCCAAATTTTTCGATGATGACTTTAAATTGTATCATTTCTCTACATTAACCCACCCCTAAGCCCTCCCGAGAGGGCAAATACTACAAAGCTTAATAGCAACCCGGTGGCATATAACGATTAACCAACATTGTTCATTTTACAGGTTACTGATGATTTCGTCGGCAAATTCACTGGTTTTCAGCAAGGTGGCATCTTTCATTAGTTTATGAAAATCAATGGTCACCTTTTTATGTTTAATAGCCAAACTCACTGCATGTTTGATAGCGTCAGCAGCTTCCTGCCATCCCATATATTCAAGCATCATTACGCCACTTAAAATAACCGAAGAAGGATTCATGGTATTGGTGTTGGCAAACCGTGGTGCCGTGCCATGGGTGGCCTCAAATACGGCATGACCTGTTTGATAATTGATATTAGCCCCCGGCGCTATGCCGATTCCGCCAACCTGTGCGGCGAGGGCATCGCTGATATAATCTCCATTCAGGTTCAGGGTTGCAATCACGCTATAGTCTTGCGGTGCCAGCAAAGCCTGTTGCAAGAAATTATCGGCAATGGCATCTTTGATAATGACACGTCCACCAATACTGGCTACCTTCATTTCTTCATTGGCCACTGCTTCACCACTTTCTTTTTTTGTTTTTTCCCATTGATTCCAGGTATAAACCTGTTCGCCATATTTACTTTCTGCCAATTCGTAACCCCAGTTCTTGAACGCCCCTTCCGTAAATTTCATGATATTGCCTTTGTGCACGATAGTGACACTGGGTAATTTATGTTCAATGGCATATTCAATAGCAGCTCCAATCAGCCGTTCACTTCCCTCTTTGCTGACCGGTTTCACCCCTAAAGATGTTGTTTCAGGGAATCGAATATTTTTCACTCCCATTTCATTTTGCAGAAAGTCGAGCAATTTTTGGGCTTCCGGCGTACCGGTCATAAACTCGATACCGGCATAGATGTCTTCCGTGTTTTCGCGAAAGATCACCATATCCACTTTTTCGGGATGCCACATGGGCGAAGGCGTGCCCTCGAAATAATGAACAGGACGTAAACAAACATATAAATCAAGTTCCTGACGCAACGCAACATTCAAACTTCGAATGCCGCCACCCACCGGAGTGGTCAAGGGGCCTTTGATCGACAATACATATTCTTTAAAGGCTTCCATCGTTTCTTCAGGCATCCAACTACCGGTTTGCTGAAATGCTTTTTCGCCCGCCAGTACTTCCATCCACTCAATTTTTCTTTTCCCCTGATAAGCCTTTTGCACAGCCGCATCAAAAACCCTTACGGAGGCTTTCCAGATATCCGGTCCGATACCATCACCTTCAATAAATGGAATAATCACCTCATCCGGCACGGACAAAACACCGTTGTTCATTGTAACTTTTGCAGCCATAGAAACTTACTTTTTTAAAAATTTGGCGCAAAAGTAACGGAAAACCGATTTGAGAAAAAATAAAGATTTTGATCAGTCCGATGCGCCATTGAATGACAACTTCGCCCGGCGTCGTCCCCCTTCAACCTCATCCGTTTTAAGGAAAGCACTGCTTCACAAAATGTAAAGATGGTCACAGCATAACTTAGGGAAAAAACACAAAAAAAAGCCCGGGTTGACAGGCTCTTTTTGTTGTTTTCATAATCACTAAGGTTATTGAACGCTGGTCAGGGGCTAGGTTCGGCAAAAAGGACGACGCATCAATGTCGAATGTTAGCGAACCCTAATCTTTTTTTTATTAGCGCTGTGAGGCAAAAACTTTTTATTACAGGATAAATCATTAAATTTGTTTACTTAAAAAAAAAAACTATGTATCGATTAAGTATTTTCGTTGTGCTGTTGTGTTTTACTGTAGCAACAAATGCTGAGAAAAAAACCGTACAATATAAGGGCGTTTCCTGTCAGTATGAAACAGAAAAAGGAATGCTGAACGGCGAGTACAAATCTTTTTACGAAAACGGAAAAACAAAATGCGAGGGAAGTTTTTTACAAAATAACAGAATCGGATTCTGGGTTTTTTACCACCCCAATGGTACAATACAATGCATAAGGGAATATCGCGACAACTATCATTATGAGCAAAAAAACGCTAAAAATGAAAAAACCAGCGTACAACAAACACCCGGCGCTATATGGAAATCGATTGCAGAAAAAGACATTCTTTGTCAAACCAAACATACCGCATTGGTCACCGTTTCTAACAACCCCGCGTTGTTTACCGAATTGGATTTGATGACGCAACTCATACGGATCGTAAACGACAAAGAACAGCAAGTGTTTACCGACGCTCGTTGGGTGAGTATTGCCGATAAAAATGTATTGAAACAAAAAGACATCGTCGGCCTGCAAATAAAAGAGCAGCGAATTTTGGATAAAAACAATAAAGTGCTTCAATATCGTATCACCGGCATGGCGCCGATGGTATGGGCTTCCGATGGCATAAATATGGCACCCGTCTGCTGGATATATTACCCTCCCCTGATGCAGGCTTTGCAAAAAGTGAATGTAAACAATAAAAATTTTCCTTTTGCGACCAATTTGCTCGAAGTATTTGAAAACCGACTCTTCCACGCCGAAGCCCTGGAGGTGCAAACAATTAAGTCGATCATGCTGAACGAAAATACACCAGCGGCGGCCCAATTGTCTCATGCGGACATCATGGATATTGAAGAGGAAAATTCGCTCATCATCAGTAACTTTGTAGTGAAATAAAACCGGCCCCACGCTTTCTTTTGATAGTCTGCTGCTTTTACTTATTTTTGGCTTGAATTCCTCATTATGTCAAAAGCAAAAAAAAGCACCCCAACAGAAACCACAACTGCTGCCATCTCTCCCGAATCGCCTGGTCCAATTTTCACCGCATCGAGTCCGCTCGAACAACAATCGAATCCCTTATTGTCAAAAATTTTGCTCGCCAGTTTCGTATTGGTGTTTATGGCTTTGACAGTGATGAGCTTTTCTTACGGCTTGAGTGGAGATGAAGTTGACATGAATGAATATGGCAAACTTATCCTTCGGTTTTTCACCTCCTTTGGAAGTGATGAATCGGTTTTTCGTACACCTGAACAACTCAATGCTGCAAAAGAATATAATTATAACCGTGATGGTGTAATTCAATACTACGGTGGATTGTTTGATCTGGTCTGTGCCATTGTTAATAAATTCTCCCCATTGGCCGAGTATACTACACGACATATTTTAAATGCCTGGGCCGGTTTCGTGGCGATCTTTTTTGCTGCCCGTATCACCCGCCGCATATTGGGCGAACAAGCCGCCATCATTTGTGTGTGGCTTATGTTTTTATCCCCCTTTTTTCTGGGCCATGCCATGAATAATCCCAAAGATATTCCGTTTGCAGCCACCTATATCATGGCTATTTTTTTCATCATCCGTTTATTTGACCGTTTACCCAAACCTACAAAAAAAGACTATCTCTGGGCGATCTTGAGTATTGGTGCAACCATCAATGTTCGGGTCGGTGGTATTTTGCTGATCCCTTATTTGTTTGTGTTTGCCGGTATATTGTATGTAGTAAAAAAATATTTTCAACAGCAAAACGTGTCACTCAGCCAATATATTCGTCCGGTTTTCATCACGGCCATCCTCGGGTATTTTGCCGGCAGTTTGCTTTGGCCCTATGCCTTACAAAATCCCTTCAGCAATCCCTTGAATGCGCTGAGTGAAATGAGTAATTTCAAAGTAAATGTGCGACAATTGTATGAAGGAGCAAAAGTTTTTTCAGGTGAATTACCGGCTAGTTTTTTACCAAAGAGTTTTCTGATCACCAATTCCTTTGCGGTTTTGGCTGGTTTGGCATTGATGTTGGCCTTCCTGTGGCAATTTCGTAAACATCGTCAGGCAGGTGTATTGTATTTTGTTGCATTTACGGCTTTCTTTCCCCTAGCCTATATTATTTACTCCAAATCGAATGTTTATCATGCTTGGCGTCATGTATTGTTTATCTTTCCCAGTATCATGGTGATGGTGGCTTTTGGATGGGAGCAGATCATTTTATTTTTCGAAAAAATGAAAATTAAACTGGCGGGATATGCGTTGTTATTTTTCCTGATGCTTGAACCTGCCTGGTTTATCGCCTATTCATTTCCGAATACGGTTACTTATCATAATCAGTTGGTGGGTGGCCCCAAGGGAGCTTATGGCAATTACGAAGTAGATTATTATTACAATAGTATGAAGCAATGTGCCGACTGGTTTATTAAAAATGAGTGGCCGAAATACGATAAAAAGGATACCGTAATTGTAATGAGTAATGCATTGCATTTATTGGTGAAATATTTTCCCGAAAAACAAAACCTTAAGCTTGACTATATCCGGTATGGCGAACGGAACAATAAAAAATGGGATTACCTGATCATGCATATTGCGTTGATACCCGCCGAGGATATTAAAAGCGGAGCCTGGCTTCCGGCCTCTACCGTATACAAAGCGGAGATACAAGGCAAAACCCTGTGCGCGGTGATCAAACGGCCAAGTTATGATGATATCAAAGCTTTCGATTATTTGCAGCAAAATCAAGTTGATAGTGCGTTGTATTATTTCAACCGGTACCTCAGCAAAGACTCAACCAATACCAGTGTGCTGAATATGGTCAGCAATATTTATTTGCAAACCAACCGCATAGCCGAAGCAGAAATCTATATCAATCGTTCGTACCGCATCGATTCATCCGGTATGGAAACCAAACAAATGAAAGGCGTATTATGTTTGCAAAAAAATGATTTCGCAACAGCCCAAACCCTGTTTACACAAATACTGAATGAAAACCCGCAATATGTTAAAGGCTATTTTTATCTCGCTATTGCTCAAATGAGTATGGGCAATCTTGATGCGGCACTCAACAATTTCAACACGGCTTCACAAGATGAAAGTGTTCGTACCAATTGCTATCGCTATATGGGCGATATTTATGCAAAAAAAGGTGATCAGCAACGGGCAATGAAATTTTATCAAATGGGTGGAATGCCTTTACCACAGTAATTTTGCCCCGAAAAACAAGAAAAATGGAAAATAAAATAGCATCAATCATTGAATCGTCGATCAAAACCAAACAGGAATTGCTTACCAATAAGGCCATGCTCAGCCTGATAAACGAATGCAGCGACGTAATCACCCAGGCGTTTCGCAACGGCAAGAAAGTATTGTTTTGCGGTAATGGTGGCAGTGCAGCCGACGCCCAACATCTTGCGGCTGAATTCAGTGGACGATTTTATACTGACCGTGATGCCTTACCGGCTGAAGCATTGCATTGCAATACCTCCTATTTAACAGCCGTTGCAAACGACTACAGCTATGAGGTGATCTATAGCCGTATCATCAATGGCATTGGTCGCCCAGGGGATGTACTGGTCGGCTTATCAACCAGTGGCAATTCGAAAAACATTGTGGAAGCATTTAAAACAGCCAAAACAAAAAACATGGTCACGATTGGCCTGACCGGCGAAGGAGGCGGAATGATGAAAAATATCAGTGATTACCTGATCAATGTACCCAGTCACGATACCCCGCGCATCCAGGAAGCGCATATTATGGTGGGTCATATTATTTGTCAACTGGTAGAAGAAAAATATTTTGGCTAATGCATAAAGATTGTATCATACTGGCCGGTGGACTGGGAACACGCTTACAAAGTGTTGTGAGTGATAAACCAAAATGTATGGCAGATATCAACGGAAAACCCTTCCTGTATTATGTCTGCCAACACCTCATGAAATTTCATTTTTGCAAAGTCGTTTTTTCTGTCGGCTATCAAAAAGAACAGATCATCGATTATGTGATGTCGCATCGCGATGAGTTTCGTTTTGCATTCGATTTCGCGGAAGAAACTGAGCCGCTGGGTACCGGAGGTGCAATCATCAATGCATTGCCTTACGCTGACACTGAAGATTTTTTTGTGATCAATGGGGATACTTTTTTTGATGTAAATTTTGACGAAATGCTTAAGGCGCAACAAGAGAAAATGGCCGACTGTACCATCGCCTTAAAGAAAATGGCAAAAGCCGACCGTTATGGTTTAGTAGCAATGAATGAAGAAAATTTTATCACGGGATTCACAGAAAAACAGCCGGGTGCTGCAGGTTATATCAATGGAGGAGTTTATTGCTTGTTTCGCAATTCATTTTTAAATATTCCATTCGACAAGAAATTCTCTTTTGAGAAAGACTATCTCGAAAAATATTTGACAGAGCGCGACATGCTTGGTTTTGTACAGGATAAATATTTCATCGATATTGGTATTCCGGAAGATTATCGCAAAGCCCAGGAGGATCTACCTGCTTTTTTTGACATGTAATTATTGATTGATTGTTGTTTCACAATTTACCTGAGCAACGATATTTTTTTTGCACAACATTATCGTGTTTGAAAAAATGCCATCCATAATTTTGAAATTTAAACCGCTGCAGTCACCCTCCCTGAAAAGCAGTAGCGCGTTTTTCGCTTGACCCGGATTTACAAAATTATTGTCGATTTTCGCTGCCCACTATTTCAATACCTCCTCAATCGTTTTTCCAATACAGGCATTCGGCATTTGTATATGCAATAAAGTGGCCAGGGTAGCCGCAATGTCGGTCATATAAACTTCACGACGTGTTTGCCCCTTTTGTATACCCCAACCATACCAAACCAAGGGAATATGGGTATCATAGGGATTCCAAGTACCGTGAGTGGTGCCGGTTTTACTGTACGCGTCAAGCCATGCTGGATTCAGCAGTAAAAGAATATCGCCGCTTCTTTTTTCAACATATCCGTTTACCGCCATTTCTCTGATACGGGTTGGCAACTTGCTGTCTTGTACCTGTTGCATATCCACTGCAAAATGAATACCGTTACGGTACTTAACCGCGTCTCGCGTTGTATTGATCACCGCTTGTCTATCGACACCAAAAGCATTGACAACAGAATCATTGATCCAGATAAAATTTTCACTGATATCTTTGATCAGGTTAGGATAATTGAATTTCGCGAGCAGCATGTCGTTTAATTCATTCTTCATTTGCGATGTGTAGAAAAAACCGGCCTGTAGTTTATTGTCCATCGAAAATTGTGGGTTATGTGCAACGCCATGATCCGCGGTCAGAAACAATGTATAGTTTCCTTTTCCCACTTCCACATTCAACAGATCAATCAGCGCAGCTATGGTTTTGTCCATCCGCAAATAGGTATCCTCGATTTCAATGGAATTGGGCCCAAACGTGTGACCTATATAATCGGTGGAGGAAAAGCTGATGGCCAGAAAATCAGTTTCCTCTCCTTTGCCAAGTTTTTCACTGATCAGTGCTTCTTTTGCAAAATCAAAAACAATATCGTTGCCATATGGCGTTCGTTTGATATCATTTAGTGATAAATGAGTTGTTTTATGCGGAAAGGTAGTGGTTGTTTCACCGCTGAATTTCCCCTCATATATATTTTGATCGCTGCTACTTTCAACATAGGACTCTACGGGATAAAGCGTATTCCAGTTCATATCAAGATATTGACGGGCCATTTTTTTTTCATTGAAATTTTTTACCCACTGCGGTAATTCTTTCATGTAAAAATCACTACTCATAAATACGGCATTGCTGTCATCCATCCAGTAAGATGCGTTCGCCGTATGTCCTCCCGGCAATATCGCGCCACGATCTTTTACCGAAATGGCGATCACTTTCGATTTAAAATTCGTAGCTAAGCGCAACTCATCAGTGATTGTACTCGCCCACATATTGGCCGGACTCATTTTGCCTGCCCTGATGGTTCCCCCCACATGATTAGCCTTTGCATCCTCAGTGCAATAAATAGAATGCCCAGTGGCCTTGTCGATCCAATCGTTACTGGCAATGCCGTGCAATGCGGGCACGCTTCCGGTATAGATACAGGTATGACCGGGAGCAGTATAGGAA
>CAZFKA010000082.1:0-12509 GCA_964519155.1 uncultured Bifidobacterium sp.
TTCTTGTCCCGTTCTACAGCCAAATCAAGCGAAACCATGCAATGGGAAGATGGTAACGAATATCCCGTAATCAAATTGGAGGTTTCCAATACCTCGCATCCTTTTTATACCGGCAAAAATGTATTGCTAGATACCGCAGGACGTATTGATAAATTCAATAAAAGATACGCCAAGAAAAAATAAATTTAACAGACAATATTTTTATCCTAAAAGAAGTTCTTCGCAGAACTTCTTTTTTTATTTTTGATAACCATGGGTATCATTGAAACAGATCATGAACGTCAGCTCATTCGGGTGATTTCCAATATCTTTTTGTATGGAAATGCAATAAGCGAAACCGTTCGAAAAGAAATGGAGGATGAGATCAATAGGATGTGGAACGATCCGCATGCATTGATTTGGCTGTATACAAAACCGTATCTGATTGAGTTTTTTGTAAAAGTATTTTTGTTTCCTGATCTGAAGCCTCACGACGTGGTTTCGAATACAAATCCACGGAATAATTATTTCCGCATCGAGGATTATGCACATGGCAATATTTCTTTTGTTGACGGACTGGGATGCAATACCGGTTATTTTAAACTTGAAAACCTCTATCGGGGAAGTACTACAGCCGCTCATGAGTATGGCCATACGTTAGGTTTGGCTCATCCTGAAGATATGGATATCAGGGGAAAGGGCATTCCGGGTATTATGTATCCCCGCGGTTCATTGGTCAACCGTGAATTTCAGTATGACCCGGCGGTACCGGCTGGCGACAAAGGCGGCACCCTCTATCCTATACACCGAAGAGTAAAACAAGAGGACATTGACGATTTAGGATTGAAAAAAATCGTTCTGGCTAAAGAAAAAGTAATCGGGAAGTTCAGTTCGGTCTATCATCATGCCCACAAAGCTTTAAGTTGATTAGCGAAGCCAAACTTTTGTACTGTAACTGCCGGCATTAGTCTTGATCAAGGCAAATACGATACCCGGCGAAACAGATGTCATATTTACCCGATTTTTGCCGGTAGAAAGTTGTTGACGCAATATCAGACGTCCCGTAACGTCAAATAGCTCGAGAGACGCACTTTCATCGATATCAATATATAATTCATTGTCGACCGGGTTAGGGTAAATTTGAACAGAAGCCATCCATTGTTCATCGACGGCAGCGGGAACAATTGATTTGTTACAGATCTCGTCAACATTAACTGAATCAGATGGCCAATTCCATACACGGATATCGTCCAGTTTTCCTTTAAAAAATTCGTTGTTCCAAATATCAGTCGATATATGCAGGGGGTAACAAAATCCGGTCACGCATTCTTTTCGCAACGACTTAAAGGCAGCGGTTCCTGCATGAATTTTGTTTTTATTGAAATAAAAATCCACCGAACCATAATCGGTACATGTCACGACAACACAACACCATTCATTGTTGGGGATATTACACGGTACTCCAAATGTGTGATCGTTGTAGGTTGAATCGGTAATGGTTATAAACATACTATCGTGCACAGCATAAATCAAAAAATTTCCTTTATAAAAATGGAGAATACCGTATTGTACAGCGCTACTGTCAAAATTTTTACTCACATAAAAACTCACACTGAATCCATTGTACACTGTATTGGTCATACTGAACGAATCCGTTGCCATGCCACACTGTCCATCGAACAGATAAGCATTGTTTGCGTTGCCCGACGCATCGTCGCAAAATGTCAATACATTTCCGCAATTGTTGGTATCTATGAGATAGTGGTTGTTGCTGGAGTCGATCAGGTTATTGGCGAAATTGATCTTAATCTGTTGCGCCACGCCAGACATGGTTGCCAAAATAACAAACGCGGTCAGTAAAAATACATGCTTCATATAGTTCTTTTTTGCAAAAGTATTGCGCAGCAAAAGAACATCTATACCCTGGTGATGGTATATTATTCGATGTCTTTATTGGATTTGCTTTTGACTTTTTTGGGAATACACAAGGGGGTGGGTTCAAAATAACCACAGGCATCCCTGATCACCCACGATGCCATATTTAATCCGAAGAGTGCCGGAATGTAGGAAATCGTTCCATAAAAAGATCGTTTAAAATTCAAACCATCCGTTACTTTGATTGACTCCTTGATGGGCTTTTCCTCTGAGAATACGGTCATGACCCCGCCATAAATACCTTCCAAACGCAAGCGTTTCCGGATATAATAAGCGAATGGGCAAATATGGGTTTTCGATATATCAGCATATTTGATCATCATGGAATCTATTTTCCCACCTGCTCCCATACTGCTGATGATTTTGCAGCCCTTTTTTACAGCTGCTTTGATCAATAATAATTTTGGTGTCACCGAATCGATACAGTCTAGTACATAATCATAGTTTTCACTATTGACCAATTCATCCGATTCGGCGGGCTGGATAAAACTACTCAAGGTACGCAATTGTATATCCGGGTTAATATCCCTGATTCTGGCTTCCATCAATACAGCTTTGCCCTGACCGATTGTTGAATGCATAGCGGGTAACTGCCGGTTCGTATTGGTAATATCTACAACATCACCATCAACGATGGTCATTTTTCCCACGCCTGCTCGCGCAAGAAATTCAGCAGCAAAACTACCTACGCCACCTAAACCGACAATTAAAATATTAAGATGGCGGAGTGTTTGCAAATGATCTGCATTGATCAATAACTCAGTGCGCTCAAGCCATACTGGAGATGCTTTCATTGGGCAAAAATAACAAAATACCCCGCATACCTGACGCGCATTTTAATTTATGCAATCTCGCTAGAATAAAAAAAAGCCCCGAAATATTTTCCGGGGCTCTGTTTATTTTTTATCGATGTGGACGACCACCTTGCGGATGATCGCTTCGGGGCTGTGACTGAACAGGCCGGGGAGATGGACTGCTGAATGAACGTGATTCCTGACGATTCATCTGTGGTCTGGGTTCCGGTCGGCTCATTTCCTGTCGGGGTTGGGGTCGACTCATTTCCTGACGGGGTTGCGGTCGGCTCATTTCCTGACGGGGTTCTGGTTGCGGACGATTCATTTCAGGTCTTCGTTCCGGTTGTGGTCGGCTCATTTCCTGACGGGGTTGTGATTGTTGCCGATTCATTTCAGGGGTACGAGGTTGCACATTTGTTCTATCCATCTCACGTGTTCTTGGCATTTGCTGGCGACTTATCTCCTGAGGTTGTTGTTGCGGCCGGCCGGTATTATTCATCCGGTCGTTCATGTTTCTGTTTTCATTCATTTGCCGGTTATCCTGACGATCAATATTCTGAATGCTTTTTCTATCCATTCTTTGTGTAGCATTGTTTCTTCCATTCTGATTCATCCTATCATTGCCCCGGTTGATTTGGTTTCCATTTTGTTGCATACGCTCATTATTGCGGTTAAAATTTTGTGCAACGGCTACTTGTTTGCCAATTACCGGCTTGCGCACAGGTGGATTGCCCTGATAAGATTTATTGTATACACCTCTGTCGCGATTGTGGTGATATACGGTTGAATAATGACGGTTACGATGATACCAATTACTATGATGATTTCTGAATCGGTTACGGCTGCTGTAACAATAGTTTCTGTAATGCCAGCCATAATTATTGTAGCAGTGATAATAGTAGTCATTCCAGAAGAAAGTTCTCCAAGGGCGCCACACGCGTGGGTAATAACCCCAATACCAAGGTGAATACCATCTTACATAAGAAGGCGAATACATATACACGATAATTCCCCAACTGGCAGGGGCTACGTAGTTATAGCCGTAATACCCATAATCATTATAATCGTTGTAACTGTAATCGTAGCTGTTATAATTATTATAGTTACTGTTGCCACGATATCCAGGATTGGGTGTTCCGCCGCTATTATTACCGAGATCAATCACATAGTTTTTACCATAGAGATCCTCATCGCCTACGATTTGAACATCTACAGTACCATTGCTTCTCTTTTCAGTGTAGATCACCGCGACGTCTTGCGACTCATTTTGACTCACATCAACTTGTAATACAATTGAATGTAACTTTCCATCAGGAAAATCGTTCACTTTGATGTAGTCGGTACGCCCGTCGAAGTTTAGGTCTAAGTTATTGATCTTATTACTTTCCGAATTTATCGATGCTTCAAATTCTTCCAATGTTTTTGATTGCTGAAAAACATCTAATACTGCGGAAAGATTTAAGTTGTCGCCTGGTAATCCCAACCCTTCCTGTTGGGTTTGTGCGGTAGCTAAGCCGGCAAATCCGAAAGTCAGGAGACCTAGGGCTGCACATATTTTTAATTTCATGGATAACGTTTTCATTTTTTCTATTTTTATAAAGTTAAGTGATAAAGACTATGCATTTCGACACCGGAATGTTAAAATACAAATTTTGCAAGATCCTCAGACGATCCTGCAAAGAGAAAGTTTAATGCAAGGGAATTATTTTTGCCCTCGACGATCGAACCAAACCAGCAAAGCCGGCAAAATGGTTAAATTAGTAATCATTGCCATAAACAGCGTTAGGGCAGTTAAATATCCTAAGGCCTTTGTACCATCAAAGTCAGATACCAGGAAAACAATAAAGCCGGCGGCCAGTATCAGTGAAGTGTAAATGATGCTGATACCGGTTTCTTGAATGGTCATTTGTACCGTCTTGTCGATATCGAAACCATTGAGGGGCAAATCTTGTTTATAATTGACCAAAAAACGAATTGTAACATCGATTGCGATACCCAAAGCAATACTAAAAACAAGTACGGTAGAGGGTTTCAGCGGAATTTTACAGAACCCCATCACCCCTGCCGTGATCACAAGGGGTATTAAGTTGGTGAGGATGGAAATTACCACAATTCGCCATGAACGGAAAAGAAATACCATGCAAAAAACGATCATAACCAATGCGAGTAACAAACTGTCGCGCAGACTATAGATAATGAATTTACTTCCTTCTAAAAACACAATACTGGTGCCGGTATAACTGATCGTATATCGCGAGGTGTCAAAGATGCCGGTAGCCAGTTTGTTAATTGAATCGAGAATGACCGGCAGTTTCACACTGCCTACATCTTCGATACCTACACTGATCCGGGCAATCTGTTTACTGCTGTCGATAAATGAATTGATCAGTTGCGCAAATTGAGAACGACCCCTATCGGTCTTCATCCGGAGGTAAGGTAATAAAAACGCCACATCAAAACTATTGGGAACGGCATAACTTGTGCTGTCGCCATCGTAATAAGCCTGTCGTGCAAATTTTATGGCTTCTACAAAGGATAATGGTTTTGACAACGACGGAATATCGCGCAATGCTGTGGTCAACTGATCGATCTTTTGTATAGAACCCAAACTCGTAGCCCCATTGCGCTTGCGGCTGTCGATCAGAATTTCTAAAGGCATAACACCGTGAAAATTCCTTTCGAAATATTTCAAATCCCGGTACAGCGTATTGTCTTTGGGCAGATCATCGACGATATGTCCCACACTTTTAAGTTGCAAAATTCCTACGACAGACACCACCAGAATTAGGAGCCATCCTCCAAATACAAATTTTCGATGATGGGTGACCCAATATTCGAAACGCAACAATAATGCAGTCAAAAATTTATTTTCCAGATAACGGGTATGCTTGGTTTTTGGTGCCGGTAGAAAACTAAATATAGAAGGAATGGACAATAACGAAATAACAAAAATGACCAGAATACTGATCCCGGCTACAAGACCGAATTCTTTCAGCACCTGGCTTTTAGTAAAATAAAAAACACCGAATCCGATGGCAGCGGTAAGATTTGTAAACAAGGTCACCACACCCATCCGTTCGACCATACTGATGAGTGCTTCCTTTTTATCGCCCAGCAAAGCGTACTGCGTGTGATATTTATTGAGAAAATAGATACAATTCGGAATTCCGATCACCACTACCAGTGGAGCGATCAATGCCGTGAGTATAGAAATTTTGTAATCACAGAGATAGATGATCCCCACTGCCCAAACAACACCCGCAAATACGACCAGTATCGAATAGAGTACCGCACTGAACGACCTGAAGAAAAGAAATAATATAAATGCAGTGAGTAAAAGCGAAGCGATCAGGATCAGCTTCATCTCGTACCGCACACTTTCCGCAAATTGCGTTCGGATATAGGGCAGCCCTGAAAAATGTATGTCCATATTATTCTCTTTCGCGAATCGCTCCGATACCGTACTGATGGCTTTGATCAATGAGATTCTTTCTATTGATTTGATCATCTTAGCGTCCAGGTATACAGCCACAAGATTTGCATGCGTTTGGAGATTGTACAACAGATTATTATAAAAAGGCAAATTCATGAATGCGCTCACCGCTGAATCGAAATCGCTTCCTGAGGCAAATACCGGCTCCGAAACCAGCTTCGACACGCTATCTACTGCCGACTTTCGCACAATCACCGCAGAAGGAACACTCAGGATATTTACGACCCCTTTAATCTTTCTCAATTCCTGTTGTCAAGCAGTGAATGATTTAAAAAAAGCTGGTTCGAAAATATTCTCCCGGTCGAAGCCTATTACCAGCATAGTGCCGTCTTCACCAAATACCTTCATGAATTTTTGGTGTTTGATGTATTCAGGATTGTCCTCCGGAATAGCGCTCGATAACCCGTAGTGCATTTTGGCTTGCAAGGCGAAATATCCCATCCAGATGGTCAGCAGCGAAATGATTAATAAAACAGGCGTTCGAAAACGTAAAATAAACCGCGCGATACTTTGCCAAATCATTCTGCAAATATATCGACAGAATAAAAAATACTGCCATCTGTATCCAATATTCTTTCTTGGGCGGCGTTAATTATTCACGTATTTTTGAGTTATGCTAGCAAAAGGTCCGCTATTATCTATTCCATTTTTTATTTTTTGTTTTTGCTATTCCTCCTTCGCACAAAAAATTCCGATTGGCAGTTGGCAAAGTCATTTCTCCTTCAACACAGCCAATACAATAGAACTGGTGGGCGACAAGGTGTATTCAGCCAGTACGCATTTACGCGCATATTCGCTTGCCGAACGTTCGTTTGAATCCTATTCGAAAGTCAACGGCTTGAGCGATGTGGGCATCAAACTTATTCGCTACGACGTGTCTACAAACTTCATGATTATTATTTACAACAACAGCAATATTGATTTGATGCAGGACAATAATTTTTACAATATGCCTGAAATCAAAAATCTGAATATTACCGGCAGTAAAAAAATCAATAATGTATTCTTTAAGGATAAAAAAATGTACTTGAGCACCGACTTTGGTATTGTTGTATTGGATCCACTCCGTCGTGAAATTAAGGAGACCTACGTGTTGCAATTAAATGCAAAGATTTTAACCATCAATGATTTGAGCAATGTATCCGGTTATTTTTATGCCGCCACATCGGATGGCATTTTCAAAGCGGATGAAAATAACCCAGTCTTGCAAAATTTTGCCAACTGGCAAATGATCGATACACATGCGTGTAGTTTTTTATTCACCCATAAACAAAAACTATATTCTGCCACAAGCGATTCACTATTTTCAATCCATGGTGATTTGCTGACAGGCATCTATCGTAGCAGTGCACCCATTTTGAACGTACGTTCCGGTCAAAATGATTTTTATTTGGTAGAATCCGATGATAATATCCGTTCAATTAAATTCTTTGACCTGAACGGTACACTCACCGATTCGGTCAATGCGATCAATGCGAGAGATATGATCGAAATTGGCAATTATGAAATATGGGAAGCAGATAAATGGGAAGGTCTGGTAAAGTTGAACAACCGGAAAAATAAAGAGTTAATCAGGCCGAATGGTATTTTTTCAAATTCAACCTATAACCTGAGTATACAAAACAATGATGTGTATGTGATTGCCGGAGGAGAAAACGGATGGATCTATACGTATAACGGAGACGGCTTCTCGAAATACAGTGATGGCAACTGGACAAGCTATAATCGTTTTACCGGAACCAGTAGCATGGATAGTATTTTAGATGTGATGGATATTGTAGTGGATCCACGAAATCAGTATGTTTATGCTGCCACTTTTCAGAGTGGATTACTCGAATTGCATCCTGATAATACATCCGTTGTGTACAAAAACACACCTTATATTCAGGCTCAGATCGGCGACAATTCTTACCGTTTAGCCGGGCTTGCCATGGACGCAGAAAACAATTTATGGATGACTAATTATGGTGCCCCTGATCAATTGGTCGTGAAAAAGGCAGATGGCAGTTGGCAAAAATTTTCGTTTCCCTATTCGGTAAGTGAAAAAACTGCCAGTCAGATTGTAATTGACAATGCCAATCAAAAATGGATGGTCGCTCCACGGGGTGTAGGCATATACGTATTGAACGACAATGGTACAATCGATGCAAAAAATGATGACAAAATTAAGTTCTTGCGTTCGGGTACCGGATTAGGAAATTTACCCAGTAATGAAGTGAACTGTATCGCCAAAGATCAAAGTGGTAAACTGTGGGTAGGCACGGGTGACGGAATTGGCATTTTCAACTGCGCAGAAAGTGTGATGGATCAAAGTAGTTGTGACGCTGAATTGAAAATTGTGAAATACGATTTGAATGCCGGATTACTGTTTCAACGTGAAAATGTTCGCACGATAGCCGTAGATGGGGCGAATAATAAATGGATCGGTACTAACAACGGCGTTTGGCTAATCAGTGATGACGCTGAAAAAATTATTCAGCGATTCAATATTGATAATAGTCCGCTGCCCAGTAATGAGATAAACAAAATCAGTGTACATCCCACCACCGGCGAGGTATTTATTGCGACCAATGCCGGTTTGGTTTCTTATCGAGGGAATGCCACTGAAGGCAGCGAAAACAATGACGACCTGGTAGTATTTCCTAATCCTGTGCCCGCCGATTATGCCGGTACAATCGCTATTAAAGGACTGGTAGCTAATGCGGATGTTCGCATTACAGATGCTGCGGGACAATTGGTTTTTCGTACCAAAGCGCAAGGCGGCCAGGCAACATGGAATGGTTTAAACTATACCGGCAAACGTCCGCGCACCGGTGTCTTTTATGTTTTTGTAACCAATGCAGATGGGAGCGAAACCAAAACAGGGAAATTTATTTTCAATGAGTAGTTGTGCTGACAGGTTTTAATAATTCGAACCCTATGGCGCATTCCAGACATCTTTTATTTGTGCAATAATTTTTATACAGCTGCAATAGCGACTGCGAATCTGCGGCACTTTTTGTTGAAACGTGACAGGCATCCCAGAGATTGAGCATTTTATTTTTTTCGGCCGGCAAGGCATGCAGATAATCTGTTGCCAAATCGCAATAAGCGCGATTCCCCTGCATTTTTCCATAAATAAATAACAAAGGGACAATTGCATTTATAATGAGCGTGCTGATAAAATTTTTCCCGGGATGCTTACTCCTTTCTGAAGAACTTTCGTGAAAAGTATAATGTGTTCGCCAAAATGCGGAAACTTCGAGTGCAAACAACGACTCCAGGTCTTTGATATTGTTCGAGGTTGTGACCTTCGAAAAAAGCTGTGACGATTTAATCAAGAGCTGTGCAAACTGCGCGATACGGATGGTTGGAAAGTTTGCCGGGCGAAGACGAAGAAATTTCCAAAGATGCTTTTTAACCGGTGTTAATTGATGCAACTTTCTCAGATATCGATATTCGTTTTGCAACTGCAAGGGATAGGCTTCATCGAAATAATCATCGAGCATACCGGCTTGTCCGAACAATAGGGCTTCGATCTGCAACTCATTATGCCTGTATTTTGCCAGTAAAGGCAGGGGGGTAAGGATGGCCAGACTTTCGAATGCTTCCTGATTGATATGTGAACCAAAAAAGCGTGCCAGTTGAATATAAAAAACTTCCTGCCAATTATTTCGAAAACGAACAAGGAGATGCTGTAGATGGGTTATTTTTTCTTCCAGTCTTTCAGCCAGCATCCGTTGCATTTGCATCTCAACGGTCAATGGCTTAACACGTTTAAAAAGGGGCATACAAGAAATAACGGCTTGACTGCTCATGAGCTTTTCGTACCGAACAAGCATTTCAGGTTGAATATAAGGGAATAGCACGAGCGTGGGAAAAACAGAATTATTGAGCGTATTGACGGGGGCATCATCTTTGTATACCACATGTAAAATCAGTTTGTCGTAATTTGCATCTTGCGGATGTTTGTGCTTTCGCCAGTCGCTGCTCAGCAAATGAATTTCTACATTGCCTGCCCAGATGGTATTGCCAATTTTAATTTTTGCTTCAAGAAAATCCGGTCCTGCGTTGGTATTCAACTGTCCGGGATGGAGAACAATAATTTCATCCAGGTCATTTGTCAGCAAAGGTTTTGCAGATTGATACAAACGGTATTGCCAGATGAATTGTAGTAGGTTTTCTGTCATTACTTTTTCGGTTTAATATGTGATGGTAGATTGTGTGCGCTATTGCATAGATTGAATATTTACAATAAAATTAATGTATTTATGCGTTCGCAGAAAAAATATTTCATGCAATGGCTTACACCCTACGAAACATTGCGTTGAGTCCTGTCTGATTTTTTGCCGTAATGGCTGCTTCAATCATAGCGCTTCTGCTGCTATATATTGGAAAAAGTTTTGTCGATAAGATACTTTGCGTCCTCCTGCGTCATAGCAGCAAATTGTCGGTACCGATGATGGACATGAATAATCTCATTTAGTGCGTCGGCAATAAGCTTGCTATTATCCCATTTTTGTAAATGATTAAGAACGATTGGTAAACATCCCTTTTTATAGGAAATTTGCCCAAGCACGTGCACTAGTGTATTTCTTACTCTGGCAGTAGGATCGAATTCGAGACGCTTCAGCAATGGCAAAATATCAGCTGGGAACCTTCTGCCACGCAACTCAATACCATGACAAATTTCTCTCCGAATCTCTTTATCAGGATGTTGAATATAATTTTCGGCCCAAGGCAAAATTTGTTCAGGATTGACCTCTCCCATTTTTTTTACCGATCCGATCACTGCATTTCTCGGCGAATGGTGAGAATCAAATAATCCGCGGTCAAAAAAATGTTGTACAGCATGAAAATGAGATTTCCCGATCTCTCCTGCGGCATTTATAGTGGTTTGCCTCACTTTAAAATTCTCATGCTCCATGAGGTCGTTCAACGTACCAATTATCTTTTGACGGAGTGTGGGGGTTTCGAAATAAATGCGTCCTATAGCCAGATAGGCCGTTTTTCTGATATAGGTATCGTCGTCAGTAAAATAAGTCAACAATGATTGATTAGCAGAAGCCTGAATAGCTACGGTCAATTCGGTACCTATTTTTTGTACCAGCGCATTTCGCTCCTCCTTTGATAAATCATAAAATGCCATCTACGAAAAATTAGGGGTAGTTACCTTTTGTACAATAATTATTGAAAATAAGCACTCATCTGCAATTGCCACTGTGCAGCAGCATTGGCTGCCTTTTCAGCAAAATCGATTCCTGAACCGGCGTAAATCACTTGCCGTGAAATATTGATCAATAGCCCATAGTCGTCATTCATTCCGCTTTCACATACTTCCTGCAGATTACCTCCCTGAGTTCCCACACCCGGAATCAACAAAAAGTGATCGGGAAGTACAGATCTGATCTCTTTCAACTGTGCACTTTTTGTTGCGCCTACGACAAACATCAAATTATGTTCGCTTCCCCATTCAGAAACTTTTCGGATCACGTGTTTGAATAATTCCTGCTCATTGCTTTTTAAATATTGAAAATCAAAAGCTCCTTCATTTGATGTCAATGCCAATACAATGGCCCATTTATTATTAAAATCTAAAAATGGTTGAACACTGTCTCTCCCCATATAAGGTGCAACAGTGATACTGTCAAAGTTCATTTGTTCAAAAAAAGCCTTTGCATATTGCGTGCTGGTGTTCCCGATGTCACCACGCTTTGCGTCGGCAATGGTAAAAATGCTTTTTGGTATATACTGAAGTGTCTTTTGCATACTTTGCCAACCACTGATGCCTTGCGCCTCGTAGAAAGCGGTATTGATTTTATAGCTTACGCAAAATTCATGTGTCGCATCTATAATTGCTTTATTAAATGCAAACACCGGATCTTCTTCAATATGTAGGTGGTCGGGAATCTTTGCAGGGTCTGTATCTAGTCCGATACATAACATCGACTTTTTCTTTCGTATTTCCTGTATAATGGCTTCTCGGTTCATTAAGCTGTCATTAAAATTCAAGTTAGCAAAATGCAGACAGAAATATTTGTTACCCTATTTATCTGCGGAGCGTAAAGTTATGGCAATCTGTTGAACTACTTACTATCTTCATTTGCTATCTATAGATTTTAGCCTTCGAGTTCTATGTAACCATTCCCCCCAGCAAGTTTTTGGCATAAAACCAAAAAGGCTGCACATTTCTGTACAACCTTTTAGTGTTTTTTTTAATTCCAAACAAAGAATCATTGTAGGCCATTATGCCTCAATCACCTATCTTACAAGGGTTACATCTCCTTTTCTGATATAGTTTTTACCGTCTCGTGTGCAGGTATACCTGA
>CAZFKA010000083.1:0-3776 GCA_964519155.1 uncultured Bifidobacterium sp.
TTGGCATAGCCGGAAAACAAATGACTTTCGGCCTTATTGTACAGGTTAAAAATAAATGCACTCACATCGGCATCACGTGAGGAGCCTCTTCGAATGACATTGGTATTGGCAAAGTGGATAAACGACTGTCCTCGCAAAGGTTTATCAAACGCCAGAATATTAAAGTTCGTGAGCGGTGATGTTTCTACATTGATCTTTTCGTGGGTGGTTTTATTGCTCACGATTGCATACATGGGTTTGGCCAACGAATTAAAGACACCGATCCCGGTATTTTTTGGCGTACGCCCGGTAATCTTAAATGCATTGTATAACGTACTTACGTTCGGATTTTTATCGATATGAAATTTAGCAGTATCGCCATATAGATCTGCCACAGCATAATATCCGTCAGGCCGGGCACCGATCCTCCGGCTATAAAAAATATCGGCCTTCGAAAAAAGATCCACACCCTCTGTAAAGAAGGGGCGGTTTTCACTTAGTTGCTGTTCGAAGGGTGAAAGATTACGAATAACATTATCAGATATCACCTGCGAAAAATCGGGTACCAGGGTGAGGTCGAGTGTGAAGGATTCACTGAGTCCATACTTAAGATCCATACCTCCGCTTTTCAGCCATTGCCGGTTATGATCTCCCGCGTAAGGGTTTTCAGCATAACCGGTAGACAAGTAAGGGAAGAGGAATAATCGAACCGGTGGACTCAGTTTTTTGAAACCCTGTAAGATAGCAGTTTGGGCCAAAAATCCACTTTGCTGTACGTTGACCTTGTTCCAGTAACTGTTTTCGTTTTTTTTGCGATGCAGGCGAAAAAAATTAATACCCCAACGCATACTATCTCCGGGGGTAAAGCGGATCGCGCTAAAGGGGATTTCCATTTCTACACACCAATGATCTTCATTGATCTTTACTTTTGATACCCATACAGCATCCCAGGTTCTGTCGCCATACTCAGCGCCTCCGCTTAATCGTTCATCCTGTTGCACACCGGCCGATGTTACGCGAAAGGCGTAACCGTTTTGATGATCATCGTACGTGTCGAAAGTAACGGCAAATACATCTGCATTGATATTGGATGTTTCGTCGCGCGCGGTGAGCAATTTCGAAGATTCTTTTTTGGGTTGGTACAATAACGCTCCTACAAAGATCGATTTGCTGCCATACAACACTTTTACTTCAGTATGATATTGCGAAGGTTGTTCGGGAGACGGTAAAGTTTGTATGAATCCGCTCGCGGTTTGCGTTTGTTGCCATACGGCTTCATCTAGTACGGCATCGATTTTAGGAGATTGATCCGCATAGGAAATCTGGTAGATTTTTCTGTCCTGAGCGGGTGATGTACAGACTATTGCAAAGAGCAAACAACAAATAACGGTTAGAATTTTTTGCATATCGGGTGGGTCGCAAAAGTAATTTTATTCGTTTCAGTGGACAATACTTTAGGTTAGCGAAAGATGAATTTTAATAAATATTTGGCAAAAAAAATCCTGCCTTCAGCAGGCAGGATCTTTAAATGATGTAGAATGAAAATTATTTTTTCCACAGACCACGACCGAAATACCAGGCACATCCGAAAGTCAAAGGATGCATACGTGATGTTGTATTGCGGTTAGTGTTACCGATCATTGAGAAATTCACTTCTGTATCGTTAACCACTGGAGCAGCAGGAGCAGTTCCATCTGGGTCGAATTTTTCTGTTTGTACATAAACACCGGCTAAGTCAGCATAAAATGCAAAGGCATTGTATGGGGTAAAAGAGAAACCGAAATCTACTGAACCACCAACACCGGTTCTTGAACCTGAGTTCATGTTGTCGCGGGTTGTAATGGATCCGGCAATATCGTCAACATTTGCTGTACCGGTAGAAAGACCTAAGTTACCGTTAGTATAGAAAGCAAACCAGTTATTCAACGGGAAATATTTTTGTAAATAGATACCGAAGTTAACGTCTGTCCAATCACCAACTGTTTTGCTTAATGTTGGATTTTGAGAATAAACGTTTTCTGATTCTCTGTAAGAAACACCCAAATTACCACCCAACTCTAAGTTGTCGATCACCATATACCCTACAGATGGTCTGAAGTGGAAAGAAGTTGATCTGTTCAGGACGTCTCCGTCAGGGTCATTTTTCCAATGGTTAAAATTTAAGCCAGTTCTTACAACTACATTACCTTGTGTAGTAGCTGTACGAGTTCTTTTTCTTTGTGCGTCTACTGAAAGTGCTGAAACAATCATTAAAGAAAAGATAAGTAATTTTTTCATATATAATACTTTTTATTTGTTTTATGGGTCAAATGTATTGTAAGATTTTTATATTTAAAAGCATTTTTTTGTTTTCTTTGTAAAAATTTTTTTTTACTAAAACACCTTTAAACACAAAGACATGAAAAAAATATTAATAGGTCTGGGTATCCTTGCGGTTATTATTCTGTTTGCCATGAGTTCATATAATGGTCTCGTTGCAAATGATGAAAGTGTAAAACGGGGCTGGGCTGAAGTGCAAAATCAGTATCAGCGCCGTGCCGATCTGATTGATAACTTAGTGAGTACAGTAAAAGGTGCCGCCAATTTCGAACAAAAAACACTGACTGATGTGATCAATGCCCGGGCCAGTGCTACACAAATGAAAGTTGATATCAATGATCTGACGCCTGAAAAATTAGCGGCTTTTCAACAGGCACAAGGTCAATTGAGTCAGGCGCTGGGCAGATTGATGATGGTGACGGAAAATTATCCGCAATTGAAAGCAAATCAAAATTTCCTCGACCTGCAAGCCCAACTCGAAGGAACCGAAAACCGCGTTACTGTCGCCCGTAAAGATTATAACGAAGCCGTGCAAGTGTATAATACCAAAGCCAGAAGTTTTCCCACCAATATTTTTGCCGGGATGTTTGGTATGAAAGCACGACCGACGTTCGAAGCGGATGCTGCGTCACAAAAAGCACCTAAGGTACAGTTTTAATATTCACTGTTCAACTAAAATCCATTTCGCTGCATGTTCACCTTTTCAAAAGCCCGTTTTCTTTTTTCAAAAGATGAAAATGAAGCGATATTGAATTGTGTGCGTGAAAATGAAAAAAATACCTCAGGGGAGATCAGGATATTTATCGAAAGCCGTTGCGCCTACGTCGATCCTTTGCACCGGGCATACGAATTGTTCAAACATTTACATATGGCTGATACCGTTCATCGGAATGGGGTATTGATTTATATTGCTTATCGCGACCGTGAGGTGGCGTTATGCGGGGATAAAAATATTTTCGAAAAAACAGAACAGGCTTTCTGGTCTGCACAAAGTAAAAAGCTGATCAAGGGATTTTATGAAAAGAAATATTGCGAATCACTGATTCGTTGCATCAACGCAGTCGGTAGTGAACTGCAACGGCATTTTCCCTTTCACGGTGAAAATAAAAATGAATTGCCTGACGAAATTGTTTTTGGGAAATGAAAATGATGAAAAAAATCACCGGACTGTTTTTGTTGTTGCTGGTATCGCTTTATCCCTGTAGCGCACAAGATAAATTTCATGACGAAATACCCGACCTGCCGGCTAAACCTGCGTTAGTCAATGACCTGGGAGACATGCTCACACCGGATGAGGAACTATTGCTCGAAACTAAGCTGCTGAATTATGAGAAAAGTTCATCAAACGAAATCGCGATTGTTACGGTTGAATCCTTAGGGGGAATGGAAATTTCCGATTTTGCTGTCGAACTTGGCCGAAAATGGGATATCGGTAAAGCGTCAAAAAAAAACGGAGTACTCATACTCGCCTCAAAAAC
>CAZFKA010000083.1:3786-12461 GCA_964519155.1 uncultured Bifidobacterium sp.
GCGTATGGTTTGCAGGGGGTGTTACCGGATGTGGTCTGCAGCCGTATCATTCGCGAACAGCTCGTACCGCAGTTTAAAGAAGGAAAGATATTTGCCGGTTTCGATCTCGCGGTAGACCGGATTATCGGTTATACCAAAGGTGAATTTACTGCCGACGAACCCACCCACGGTAGTGGTTTACCGGGTATTATTGTTTTGCTGATCATCATGGTTTTCATCGTGATCTTTATGATAGCGATGCGTGGCAAGAAAGGTTCGACTTATGTTAGTCGTCGTGGCTATCGCAATAATGATTCTGATTGGGGCGGAGGTTTTCTGGGCGGCATGCTCGGCGGCTCAGGCAGCAGTTGGGGCAGCGATAGCGACAGTGGTGGTGGCTTTGGTGGCTTCGGTGGGGGAGGCGGCGGATTTGACGGTGGCGGAGCCAGCGGCAGTTGGTAATAATAATACTGGCATGGTGGGCAACTGAATAAAGAAGTTAACGTCCCGATAAGGTGACGATCGCACACGTTTGTTTCCTCAATCGATCAAGGCGATGCATTTTAATTCGATCGCTATGGGCGTTGGCAATGAATTGATAGCCACTGTAGTTCGACAGGGTTGTGCAGTTGTAAAATATTCGGCATACAGTTTATTGTACGTATGAAAATCGCGTTTCATATCAACCAAAAATACGGTTACATCAAGTAAGTTCTCCCAGCGACTACCGCTTTCTTCCAACACAATTTTTACATTGTCGAAAACGCTTCTGCATTGGGCTTCAAAATCGAAAGCCAAAAAATTTCCATGTTGATCTGTTGCTAAGCCGGGTATGGAATTGTTTTCAGGTGTTCGTGGACCAATGCCTGAAAGAAATAACAAATTGCCGGCTTTACGGGCATGCGGGTAAGCACCTACAGGGGCAGGAGCTTTGGTAGTGGAAATGATATCGCTCATGAATGAAATATTGGGTCATGCAAAAGTATAAAAAAAAACACCCCGGTGAAAGACCGGAGCGTTTTATCTATGACTTTATTATCTGTTCGAAAATTATTTGTTTACAAGTATTTTCTGCTGTTGGGTATTTTTGCCATTGCTCAGCGAAAACATATAATGCCCTGCGCTTAAGGCTTCAGCGTCTATCTGAATATAATTGACACCGGTACTGGCTTTGATCGTTTTGTTCAAGATCATTTCACCCATATTGTTGACCAGTTTATAACTATATTCTTCATTTGTATTCGACATAAAAGTGATGCGGGTGCTGCCTGAAGTGGGATTAGGCACGGCATGTATGATCTCAAAATTATATTTCGAAAGGGTGTTCATACCCACTGCCCAACAAGGGAAGGGATCAATAACGAGTTTGTAGTCTGTAATTGTAGCAACAGTATCCGTTTTTCTACCGGGATAAATAGTGGGGATCAAGGCGTCGATCACGAGATCGGCACTGTGAATATTACTGGTGTAAACATGCAAATTTACGGTAAGATTATTGGTGCCCACTGTGGCTCCCATGGGTACAGTACCACTGATACGCACGCAAGCCAGTGAATCGCCGGGTACTACCAAACGTGGAAAATTACTTTTTGGATAAGCAGCACCGGCTGGGGGTAACAAGGCAGGAACGCTTTCTACCAACAGGTAGTTTGGCAGGTTAACAATATTGGCATCAACCACAAAAGAATCGATATCGGCGGTGATCGTTCCCAAGCCTGCAATTGTAATGGTTGTATCCTTTGCAGCTTTAATATACAGAATTTGTTCATAGGGATTTCCCTGACAACCATGCACAAAGTTTGTGGCACTGTCAGGAAGGATGTATGCATTGCCAACGCCCTGCACCAAACCCGGTGTGCACTGCGCATTCACATAAAAATTTGCCATCACCAGCAAAAGCGGTAAAATTATTTTTTTCATTCTAAAAAGTTTTGCTAAAGGTATTATTTTATATACTTTTCTCAAAATTTTTTCTTCATGCGTGTAATCTGTTTTTGTGTGATGTTGTTTTGCACTGGGTCGGCATTTGCCCAACAAGCTATTTTGAAGGGTATGGTGTCAGACAGTGGCACTCACGAAATGCTCAGTGGCGTTACTGTATCGGCCGGAAATAAAACCGGCACAAAAACCAATGCAAGCGGTGTATATCAGTTAAAACTTTCCCCCGGCACCCATCAAATCACTTTCAGCTATACAGGGTATAATTCGAAAACGATGGAAATAAAAGTCGGGGAAAAGGAAACGAACACTTTAGATGTCACCATAGTGGCCAAAGCACAGGAACTCAATATCATCACCATCAGCGGCAGTAAGTTTGCCAAACGCACCGCCGAAGAAATTGTATCGATCGAAGTGGTGAAACCTGCGCAGATTCTCAATATGGCCAACAATTCAATGGATGATGCCCTGCAAAGAGTACCCGGTGTAGATGTGATCGAAAATCAAGTAAATATCAGGGGAGGCGCCGGTTGGAGCTATGGTGCAGGGAGTAGGGTATTGGTTTTGGTAGATGATATGCCTATGCTTACGGCTGATGCAGCGGATGCTAAATGGGATTTTTTGCCACTCGAAAATTGCGAACAAATTGAAATTATAAAAGGGGCATCATCTTCATTGTACGGATCATCGGCGCTCAACGGTGTTATCAATTTTCGCACAGGTTTTGCCCGCAGTAAGCCACGTACCAAAGTAATGCTTTACAATGGTATGTATGGCAATCCCGCTGACAAATCATGGGTTTGGTGGGATAAACAACAACCCGGTTTTCAAGGTGGATATTTTATGCATGCACAAAAATTCGGCAATCTTGAAGCAGTGCTGGGGTCAGCCTGGTATAGCGAAGATTCATATTTGCAGGGCGATCTGAACCGAAGGGGTAGGGTGAATCTGAACCTTCGGTATACGAATAAAAAAATACAAGGACTTTCTTATGGAGTCAATTCAAATTTTCAAAAGAACAAAAGCCAGACTTTCTTTTTTTGGCAACCTTCCGCTTCCGGTACAAAATTTTATCAGCCCTTTGGCGGCTTAGCCGATTCAACGACTACCGTCAATAAAAATCGTGGACAGCGGATCAATATCGATCCCTATATTCAGTACGTTACGGCCGGCGGATCGAAACATGTTTTACGCACCCGATGGTTTAGAAGTAAAAACAATATACCGGAAAAAAAACAATCGTCAGTAGCTGATACCTGGTATGGTGAGTATCAATATCAGAAATCGATCAACAGTGATGAGGTATTGCTAAAGGATGTAAATATCGTTGGCGGTATTACCGGGAGCTATAGCAATATCGTCGGCGATTTGTATGGCACACACACCACTTCAAACTTAGCGCCTTATTTGCAGATCGAAAAAAAAGTGGGAAAATTATGGACCTCTGTGGGCGTTCGGTATGAATTTAATCACGTTGACACTTACAAAGTGGAAAAGAAGCCGGTGTTCAGGGCAGGGGTGAATTATGAGGTAGATAAGGCAACTTTTGTTCGCGCGAGCTTTGGACAGTGTTATCGTTATCCGTCTATCGCCGAAAGGTTTGTGAGTACAACCTTCGGAGCGTCTCGTGTATTTCCGAATCCCGGTTTGCAATCCGAAACAGGATGGAGTGCCGAACTCGGTATCAAACAAGGGTATAAATTGGGTTCCTGGCTTGGTTTTATCGATATAGCCGGTTTCTGGACCGAGTACACTGATATGATGGAATTTAATTTCGGTTTGCAATTGCCTGCCGACTCTACTATTTCACAAGTCAGCAATGTGCAGGACTATATCGGCTTTAAATCGATCAATGTCGGCAAAGCGAGAATCAATGGTATAGATGTATCCATCATGGGACAAGGCAAAACCGGGCGGCTAATATCGAAGTTTATTTTTGGATACACTTACATGAATCCCCTGCAGATCAATCCGGATTCTATTACTCGGGCAAACCTCAGCGGTCCTACCAACACCCTCAAATACCGTTACCGCAACACCCTCAAATTTGATCTGGAAAACACCTTAGGACGTTTCAGTATAGGCAATACCCTGTTGTACAATTCCAATATGCAAAATGTGGATGAAGTGTTTCAGAATTCAAAACCTGAAGTCAATGTCTTCGGTCGCTTATTTGAATTTGGAACCGGTATTCCGTCTACCGTAGATTCATTCCGCAACAAGTACAATAAGGGTACGTTTGTTTGGGATATGCGTTTGGGTTGTCAGCTCAACAAACAAGTTCGCCTAGCCTTTGTCATCAAAAATATGCTTAACCGCGTATATGCTGAAAGGCCTGCCATTGTTAGTCCTCCGCGGAATTTTACTTTACAGTTGGCAGTAGATATGTAAAACGGTAACACCCTTTTTGCTGTATCGATTTTTATGAATCGAGCGTTTGTGCAAATATTTTTTCAACTTTAATTGCACAAGAGAATACTTTCAATTTATAAAATATACCTTTGTGATTCAATTCTCATTTTTCATTTATTTTCATGGCCGATTTTACCCAAAACCGTAGCAATTATATACGTATTTTTTTTGTGGCCATACCACTTATTCTGTTGCTGCGTTTGTTTTTTTTACAGGTCGTCGGGGCCGGTGGTTACAAGGATGCAGCGATCGGACAGGCTGTTTATATCAAGAAAATTTACCCCCCGCGCGGTATCATATTTGATAAAAATAATAAGGTGTTGATGAACAACAGTGTTGTGTATGATCTTGTGGCCGAGCCGGCGAAATTCAGTCACGATTTTGACACAGCTTTTTTATGTAAAATGATCAATGTAACGGTTGCCGATTTTGATAAGCAGATCAAAAGACAAATACTCAAATTCGGCGCGTGGCAAAAAGTGTTTACACTGTACCGCAATCTTTCACCCACTACCGTTGCGCGTTTGCAGGAGAATCTGTACGACTTTTCCGGCGTTGATCTGGTGGAGCATTCCGAACGAAATTTCAATTTAGATTGCGGCGGAAATTTTGTGGGATATATCAATGAGATTAGTGCCGAACAACTCGAACAGGAACAATTCGCTTCCTATCAAAAGGGCGACTATATCGGTATTACCGGTATCGAACGCAATTACGAAGATGTTTTGCGCGGACAACCCGGCGTGCAATATTTGTTACGCGATGTAAAGCAAAAAATTCAGGGACCCTATAAAAATGGAACCCTTGATTCATCAGCGGTGCCGGGCAAATCGCTGCAATTGTATATAGACGGTCGTCTACAGAAGCTGGCCGAAGAAATGATGGTCAACAAGTTAGGTAGCGCCATAGCGATAGACCCTGAAACAGGCGGTATATTGGCTTTTGCCAGCGGTCCGACCTTTGATCCTGATATGCTAACCGGAACCGATAAAAGTAAGAATCTCGGCCAGATGTTGAGCGATGCTACCAAACCTTTGTTTAACCGGGCCATCAAAGCCAATTACCCACCGGGTTCTACATTCAAACCCATCACTGCATTGGTTGCACTCGATGAGGGCGTCATTACTCCTTCCTATGGCTACGGATGCGGGGGCGGTTATTATGCCTGTGGGCGACGGGTGGGTTGTACACACTCCGGTGGCGGACATGCCGCAAATTTAAGTCTGGCTATCGCGAACTCCTGTAATTCATATTTTTGTCATGTGTTTCGCTTGGCGATCGATGCTGCCAAGCATGGCAATACGCATATTGGTCTCCAACGCTGGCATCACTATATGGACGAATTTGGTCTGGGGCACCCGATAGGCATCGATATTCCTTCGGAAAGCGGCGGCAATATTCCGGATACGAATTATTTCAATCACGTGTATAATAACAACTGGAACTCCTGCAATATGTCGATCATTGGTATGGGGCAGGGTGAAATTTTGCTGACTCCTTTGCAAATGGCCAATGCCATGTGCATCATCGCCAATAAAGGATATTATTTTATTCCGCATTTTGTGAAATCAATCGACGGTGACAGTACCCACCCGAAACTGCAAAAATACCTGCAAAAGCATGTGGTGGCCAATATTGCTGACTCCGCCTATAATGCCGTTGGTTATGGTATGCAAGCGGTGGTTGATCAGGGTACCGGAAAAATTGCCCGTATACCGGGTATCGAAGTTTGCGCAAAAACAGGCACGGCACAAAATGAAAGGATTATTGCCGGCAAACGGGTTAAACTGCAAAATCACTCGATGTTTGTGGCCTATGCTCCCCGAGTGAATCCTAAAATTGCAGTGGCCGTATGTATCGAAAATGCCGGCTACGGGGCCACCTGGGCGGGACCGATTGCCAGCTTGATGATAGAACAATACCTCACCGATACCATTTCGAAAAGCAGAATGGCGCTAAAGCAAAAAATGGTTGATGCGAAGATCATTCCCAATTATACCTATATCATCGATTCGCTCGAAAAGCAAGCAGCACGCGACCGTGAAATGATGAAGAAGTTGTCGAAAGACAGCCTGAAAATTATTAACAGGATCAATGAATCAATCCAACGTCGAAAAGAAACGATGATGGCTGAGTATTTTTTCAGTAAATATTATTTAAATACCAATAAAAGCTAAGGAGTGAAAGAGAATATTAAAACAAAAAAATTCATCGATCGGATCGACTGGCTCATGGTGGTTTTGTTTATCACGTTGGCGGTCATTGGCGTACTGTGTATTTATTCGGTTGAACACCGCGATACAGATATCAGCTTTTTTTTGAAAAATAAAAACTATTCCAAACAAGCCATTTTTCTTGGGGTATCGTTGCTGATCGGAACTGTGATCATTTTTATGGATAGTAAGTTTTTTACGTCTATTCCTTTTTTGGGTTATCTCATCGGGTTTTTTCTTTTGCTGCTGGCGCTTACACCTCTTGGCAAAGGGGTTAAAGGCTCGCACTCCTGGCTCAATTTGGGCATATTGACTTTTCAACCGGGTGAACTGATGAAACTTTTTACATCATTGTCGATCGCAAAATTTTTATCGTTACAAGAGGTCAATTTCACGACCCTGAAACACCGTCTTCTCTGCGCGGCATTTGCTTTGGTTCCTGCCCTCATTATCATATTACAAAATGAAACAGGCCTCGCGCTCGTTTACTTTTCATTTTTCCTGGCGATGTACCGTGAGGGATTGCCCAATATCGTACTCATCATCGGATTTTCAATAATGGCTTTGGCGATAGCCACCTTGTTGTTGCCAAAAAATATTTTGTTTCTCGTACTCACGGCAATTGCACTGGTGTTTTTATATATCACCCGACGAAAGCTGCGACGCAACAAAGAGATCCTGATCATCGTATTCAGTATTTGGGGGTTTGGTGTTTTGTTTTCGCAAGTGCTGGTGCCCTTTGCTTTTCGCAATGTATTGCAATCGCATCACATCGATCGTATTTATTCCCTTATCGGACAAGATGTTCCGGAAGATTATATCAAACTCAATAAGTCGGGGAATAAAATCAAAACCGGAACCTCGGATTACAATGTACGGCAATCGAAAATTGCCATCGCGTCAGGGGGCATGGTGGGTAAAGGGTTTTTAAACGGTACGCAAACGCAATACAATTGGGTTCCCGAACAAAGAACTGATTTTATTTTTTGCACCATCGGGGAACAATTTGGTTTTCTGGGCAGTTTTTTGCTGATTGGAATCTATTCGGTTTTTCTTTTGCGGATCATTCATATCGCCGAACGACAACGATCGCAGTTTAGCCGTATCTACGCTTATTGCGTCGCGGGTATCTTATTCTTTCATTTGGTGATCAATGTCGGTATGACCATCGGTATCGCACCGGTGATCGGTATCCCTTTGCCTTTGGTTAGCTATGGGGGTACATCGCTGCTGACCTTCGCTATTCTTATCTTTATTCTGATACGCTTAGATGCAGACCGGCAAATGGTTTTGCGCTAAAAATAAATACTTTTTGTTATGGCTGAAACTCCCATGAACATACAAATCATTCCTTTATCTGAGGGTGTCTTTACTATTGGCCACGATAAAATTTTTCATCCCTTCAATGAAGCGGAACATGAATTAAACGACAGACCTATTGGTTCGCTTTTGGTGGAAATTCAACCTTTTCTTGTGCGTTTGGGCGAAAAAAATATTTTGTTTGATACGGGATTGGGTTTCAAAACGGAAAACGGTGTCTTGCAAATTCATGAAAATCTCAGCAGACATGGACTCGATGCCCATGATATCGATAGTGTGATCTTGTCGCATTTACATAAAGATCATGCCGGAGGGGTAAGTTTTTTGGACGGTAATGGTGTGCGATCATTGAGTTTTCCGCGGGCGACTTATTATGTCAGCCAACAGGAGTTTGCCTATGCGCTCCAACAAGGAGCTCCTTCCTATCTGGTCGACGATTTTCAAATGCTGTCAAACAGCACGCAAACAGTGTGGTTGGACACCGTTGGCAACATTGAACAATGCATACACTATATACAAGATGGAGGCCACTGTCCGTATCATACATCCTTTTTGATCGATACGCCTATTCAGAAAATATTTTTTGGTGGTGACGTTGCCCCGCAACTTAAGCAACTCAAAATAAAATATGTTGCTAAATATGATTTCGATGGCAAACGGAGTATGGAGCAACGGGCCTACTATGCTGAGCAAGGTAGAAAAGATCGTTGGCATTTTTTGTTTTATCACGATGTCAAAATGCCGGTGGCGCAATTGCCGGAATAAAAATATATCACCCTAAAATGTATACCCTTACGAATGATTCATTGATAT
>CAZFKA010000084.1:0-12444 GCA_964519155.1 uncultured Bifidobacterium sp.
AATCAATTGAAATTATTCCTCCTGATACTGTTCACGTTGAGTTTTCAGTATCAGGTCAACGGACAGATTGCGGTAACCAATACCAACAATGCAAACCAACTGGCCCAAAAGCTCGTGGGGCCGGGCGTGGTGTTGACGAATGCTTCAGTACAATGTAATGCCAATCAGTCGGGGATCTTCGTGGTAACAGCAGCAAATTTGGGTATCGACAGTGGTATTGTATTAACAACAGGCCTAGCAGCAACCAATATCCCCAACTATGGGGTGAATGGTGCTCAAACCAATTTTGCCAATGCCAATCAGGGTACGGGTGGCGATGCATCTTTAACGGCTTTGGCAGGAGTGAGTACCTATGATAAATGTATTCTTGATTTTGATTTCACAGCCAATGGCGATTCTATTTTTTTTCAATATGTATTTGGATCCGAAGAATATCCTCAGTTCAACTGTAGCAATTACAACGATGTATTCGGGTTTTTTATTACGGGGCCCGGTTATGCCAGTCCGACTAATATCGCCCTTGTACCCGGAACCAATATACCGGTTGCCATCAATTCTGTAAACAGTGGCGTGATTTTTCCAGGCGGAGCCCTGGCCAATTGTACCAATATGGGTCCCGGTTCGCCGTTTACCGGTTTATATACCGATAATACCGGAGGCACATCGGTAACTTACGAAGGATTCACACATTTGTTTACCGCGCAGGCGGCCATAGTACCCTGCAGTACCTATCATCTCAAGCTTGCCATTGCGGATGGATACGATCATATTCTCGATTCGGGCGTGTTTCTGAAAGCAGGGAGTCTGAAATCGAATAATGTAAAACTCAGTGTAAAAACAGATTCGTTAAACGCGGGTAATCCTTATGTATTTGAAGGTTGTGATACTGCTATATTAAAAATTCACCGACAAATCTTTACTGCACAGGCAAATATTGATACCGTGCAATTGCTGATTAGCGGATCGGCCACCAATGGTGTCGACTATCCGCTTGTGCAAAGCAATTATATTTTTTCAAACAATATCAATGATACGTTGATCACTATCAACATATTGCCCATCAATGACCTGATCACAGAAGGTACAGAAACGATCGTGATCAAACTCAAAGACAAGTGTAATAATATTATGGACAGTGTAACGATTTTGGTGAAAGACCCGCCAAAATTTAATATCGCTAATAATGATACCACCATATGTCAGGGATATGGCGTCGTTATAGGAGGACAATTTGATCCGGGACTTAGTTTCAGCTGGTCGCCGGTAGCGGGTGTTGCAAACCCGAACGCTTTGTTTACAACGCTTACCCCTTTGGTAACTACTACCTATACGGTAACCGGTACCTATAGCAATTGTAGTCCGGTTACTGACGTCATCACTATAACGGTACAACCGACCCCGACCCTGGCTTTGACGCCGACCAATATTTTATGCAACGGATTGATGACGGGATCTATATTGGCAACAGGTAATGTTGGCAATAATCCCCCATTGACTTTTACATTGAATCCCGGTGGTATCAATGCTAATGGATCGCCGCACATCTTCAGTAATTTGGGTGCGGGTACTTACACAGTAACGATCACGAGCGGACTCGGATGTACCCATACCGCCACAGCGACGATAACACAACCACCGGCTTTGGTATGGAACAATGCCAATGCGATCAATATAGCCTGTAACGCCGCTAATATCGGTCAGGTATTAACCAATGCGAGTGGGGGGACCGGTGCAATAACCTATACACTGAATCCTGGCAATGTGACAAATGGCGTCGGCAATTTTACTGGTCTTGCCGCCGGCACGTATACGGTTACCGCGAAAGATGCCAATAACTGTAGTATCACAACATCGCTGGTTATTATACAGGCTTTGGGTCTTACTTGGGCGACAGTAAATAAAACGAATGTTACTTGTAACGGTCTCGCGAACGGCACCATTACTGCATTGGCGGGTGGTGGCTTCGGTACGGTGACGTATACCCTCAATCCGGGTAATGTCAATAATATTACGGGTAATTTTACCAATTTAGGCGCCAATGTTTACACCATTCTCGCCACCGATGCCAACGGTTGTACCGGTGTAACCACAGTGAGTATCACGCAAGCCCCCCCTTTACTTATCAATGGAGTGAATGTAACCAATATTTTATGCAATGGACAATCGACAGGCGGTATCACCGTTAATGCCAGCGGAGGAACACCGGTTATAAACTATACCCTGAACCCCGGCGCGATAACCAATCAAACAGGTATTTATTCCAATATTTCAGCAGGAAATTATACTATACAGGTTGTTGACGCAAACGGATGTTCAGCGACAAGTGCCGTGTCGGTCACTCAACCCGCTCCACTTGGTTTTGGCAATGGGGTCGTGATCAATCCAACTTGTATACCGGGTAATAACGGGTCTTTTACGGTTAATGCATTGGGCGGTGTTCCCGGGTATCTCTACAAACTCGGAGCGAATGGCGTATATGGGGCTGCCAACACTTTTTCAGGACTAGGTGCCGGCCAATATAATGTAACCGTAAAGGATGCCAATGGCTGTACTAAATCGGTTTTGGTAACACTGGTGAACAATAATGCACCTATACTTACTAACAATACATTGCCTCCACCTTGCAGTAACTCTTTGGCTAATATTAACGTTACCGCGAACAATGGTGTGCCTCCTTACACCTATACTTTGTTGCCCAATAATATTACCAACAATACGGGTCAGTTTCCCGGTGTAGCTCCAGGGGTGTATACGGTTACTGTAGTTGATGCCAGCGGGTGTACCAATTCTATCGTCGTCAATATTGTGGTACCTCCTCAGTTGAATTGGTCAAATTTTACCATCACAAATTTGCCTTGTACCGGTGTCGGTACAGGAGCTATAAATGCAACGGCAAGTGGAGGTACTGGAACTATTACCTACACCCTCAATCCGGGTGCGGTCAATAATATCAGCGGCGCGTTTCCCGGCTTGCCAATCAATACATACACCGTGTTGGCTACAGACGCAAATGGTTGTACCGTTAGTAGTATCGCCACTATCGGTATATCACCGGCACTCACTTTTGCCAATCCTGTCATTACCAATGTGCTCTGCAATGGCGGCAATAACGCTGCAATTACTGTTGTCGCCAATGGGGGCACCGGGGTACCGAATTACACGATCAATCCGGGGGGTATTACCAATAACACAGGCATATTCAATAACCTCGCTGCAGGAACCTATACTATTACCGGCGTTGATGCTGCCGGATGCTCAACCACAACTAGCGTCAATATTACTCAACCAACACCGATATTGATCAGCAATATCGCGTTTACACCACCAACTTGTGTGCCGGGTGCCGATGGAACGATAACTGTTACAGCCAGTGGGGGAGTCGGTCCCTATGGCTATAGTTTGAATGGGGCCGCTTTTCAGGGGTTAAATGTGTTCAGTAATCTCAATATCGGTACCTATACAATACAAGTCAAAGATGCAAATAATTGTACCGTCAGTACGGTTTACAACCTGATCAATCCCAATGCGCCTTCATTTGGGAATGTCGCGGTGAATCAGGCCAATTGTGCAGGTGCCAATACCGGTTCAATAATAGCGACGGTCAATGGGGGAGTTGGACAAATCACTTTTGTCATCAACCCACTTGGATTTACCAATAACACCGGTATTTTTAATAACCTGCCGGTCAATAATTACACAATAACAGCGACAGATGCTAACAATTGCGTCATTACGACACTGGCAGCCATTGTACAACCCTCGCTCATTGTATGGAATGTAACGAATTTCACCGATATCACCTGTAATGGCATGACCAACGGGGCGATTAATGTGAATGCCACTGGTGGGAATGGTATTTTGACTTATAATTTGCTACCCGTTAATATCAATAACCTGACCGGCAATTTCTCACCGCTTGTGGCTAACAACTACACCGTAGTGGTAACGGATGCCAACGGTTGTACGCTAACGACAACTTTCAACATCACCAACCCCGCTGCACTCAATTGGAATAATACCAATGTGAGCAATCTTTCCTGCTTCAATGCAAATGATGGTCTCATCAATGCGCCGGCCGTAGGCGGAACTGGTACGATCAATTATGTGCTGATGCCCGGTAATATCACTAATCAGACAGGTAATTTTCCCAATTTACCGACGGCGACCTATACCGTCACAGCAACAGATGCCAATGGATGTACACTAACATCTTCATTCACGATCAGTTCTCCGGCAGCGTTTTTGATCACGAACCTGGTAGGCACTACGCCGAATTGTGTGCCGGGAAATAACGCGACAATCACGGTTACATTATCGGGAGGTACCCCAATTTATTTGTACAGCATCAATGGAAATCCACCTCAGGCATCCAACGTATTTACCAATATTGGTGTATCGAATTATACCATTACCGGGATCGATGCAAATGGCTGCACGGTAAGTTCAACCATCGCCATTACCAATCCGGCTTCTCCTACCATCACTAGCGTCAACACAACCGATATTCTTTGTTTTGGCAATAGCACCGGCAATATTACGTTGACCGCAACCGGTGGGGTTGGACAGTTGACCTATACGTTAAATCCTCCCGGCACATCGAACCTCACGGGGATCTTTAATAATATTCCAGCGGCAAATTATACAGTATCGGTTACAGATGCTAACGGCTGTAGTGCAACACAAAATATTATCATTTCTGAACCACCTCCATTAGTTTGGGATTCGGTCGATAATCGCGATATACCGTGTTATGGCGGTAACAATGGTTTGGTAACCAGTTCTGCTTCGGGCGGTACAGGCACCATTTATTACACTTTATTGCCGCCAAATATTACCAATATCAATGGCGCATTTTTTGGATTGGGTGTGGGACAATATACCCTGATCGCTGTAGACAGTAACGGATGTTCTATTTCATCAGTTTTCCTGATCAACCAGGCTCCCCCCATTGTATGGTCAGTTATTACAGGAACTGCCGTCACTTGTTTTGGAGGAAACAACGGTACCATCAGTGTACAGACTACCGGAGGTGTAGGAGGATTTACCTACAAACTTTTACCCAATAATATAGTCAATCAAACCGGACAATTTACCAATCTCATGTCGGGTACCTATACCATAACATCAACAGACCTGAATAATTGTACGGTTACGACAGTAGTGTTTCTCAACCAAGCTACACCGGTGCAACTTACCAATGCGGCCACAACGCCTGCTTCCTGCAACCCCGGATGCGATGGAACGGTACTGCTGACCGCTAGTGGAGGAAACGGAGTCTATACGTATGCACTGAACGGCGGAGCTTTTCAGGCATCTAACGCTTTTGGTGGATTGTGTACCGGTATTTTTACCGTAAGTATTCTCGATGGAAATAATTGTTCAGGAGGAGGTACTTTTACCATAACAACAGCTAGTGGCCCCAATCAAATCAATACCAATGTGACCAATGTGATTTGTAATGGGGGCAATACAGGTCAGGTGGCAACAACCATAGCCGGAGGCAACGGTCTCATAACCTATACACTGAATCCCGGAAACGTTGTGAACAACAATGGTTTGTTTCAGAATCTCGGAGCGGGTACCTATACGATATTAGTGAGTGACGCCACCGGCTGTACCATCAGTTCAGTCGTTACTATAACGCAGCCGGTTGCCATCACCATTGCCGCTATCACTACTACTGATGTCACTTGTTTCGGTGGTAATGATGGAACAGCAGTTATCCTTATTTCTGGAGGTGTCGGTGCGATCAACTATACGGTTCAACCGGGCAATCAGAACAATAACAATGGAATTTTTACAGGTCTATCAGCAAATACTTATACGATCAATGTAACGGATGCAAATGGATGCACAGCAACATCAGTATTTAGTGTAGGATCACCCACTCCGGTTGTAATCAATAATATAACCAATACGCCTGTCTCTTGTAATGGCGGCAATAATGGCACTGTGCAGGTCAATGCCAGTGGCGGAGTCGGCAATATGACCTATAATATCCAGCCCCTCAATGTCACCAATCTCACCGGCCTTTTTACCGGTTTAAGTGCGATCACCTACACGATCACGGCAAGCGATAACAACAACTGTACAGCCACAGCCACGGTTACCCTCACTCAGCCCACGCCACTGGCCATCACACAAATAAGCGGCACGGTTCCAACCTGCGTTCCCGGTGGCGATGGCACCATTACTGTAACAGCAGCCGGAGCAACACCGGGCTATACGTATAGTATCAATGGCGGAGCGTTTCAGGCAGGCAATACTTTTGCGAATCTTTTCGCTGGCGTGTATACAATTGTTGTTAAAGACGCGAATAACTGTACATACTCATGTACGGCAGTATTGGTGGCTCCTTATCCACCAACGTTCACCTATGTCACAATGGTCAATGCCACTTGTAATCCGGGTTGCGATGGATCATTAACGATGTTGAGCGCAAATGGTACTGGTGCGCATACTTACGCCATCAATGGTGGAGCATTTTCTCCGGCAAACGTATTTGGTGGTTTATGCGCAAATACATATACGCTTACCGTAAAGGATGCTGTTGGGTGCACCGCTAGTAGCGTGGCGAATGTCACAACCTATGTCGGACCAACGCTGGTTAATACGGTTGTGACAAACGTAGGATGCAATAACGGAAATAACGGCGGTATCACGCTTACGGTTACCGGCGGCAACGGGCCCATCAATTATGTGCTGATGCCAAACAATATCAATAATAATAATGGAATTTTTACCGGACTGAATGCGAATACCTATACGATTACCGGAACAGATATTTATGGCTGCACGCTTTCAACCATCGCGGTGGTAACGCAACCGGCCACGCTGCAATTTGCAAATGTCACCGCAACCGATGCCTTGTGCTTCAACGTGCCGAATGGAATAATTACTTGCCCCACAATCGGAGGTACGCAACCGATCGCCTATGCCATTTCGCCTGCAGGCAATTTTGTTGCACCCAATACATTTAATAACCTGGCAGGAAATGTAACCTATACCATCACCGCAACCGATGCCAATGGCTGTAGCACAGTAACCACTCAATATGTTGGTCAACCGACTCAAGTTGTGATCAACAATATTACCAATACGCCGGTAACCTGCAATGGTCAGGCGAATGGTACCCTGAATGCAAATGCCTCAGGCGGAACAGGTTTGATAGCCTATACTATTTTACCCAATAATATCACCAACAATACCGGCGCGTTTACGGGTCTGGCTGGCAATACCTACACGATCGTTGCGACCGATGCCAATGGTTGTACGGCTACATCCACTTCATTCCTTTTTGAACCTACCGCCATCACAATTGTTTTTGCCGGGGCAACGAATATTATTTGCAATGGACAGGTCAACGGTACCGTAACGGTAAACGCTACAGGGGGAACCAATCCACTCAGCTATAATCTTCAACCGACAAATGTTACGAACCTCACCGGAAACTTTACCGGACTGGCACAAGCGGTTTATACTGTAACCATCACAGATGGCAATGGCTGCACCCTCACCAATACACAAACAGTGATTGAACCCACTTTAGTTCATTTCAATGGAACTACACTAACTCATGTTTTATGCAATGGTCAGAATAATGGAGGTATTACAACCAACGCGAGCGGGGGGGTGGGTGCTATTAACTATACACTCAATCCGGGTGCTGTGAACAATGGCAACGGTGTTTTCAATAATCTTTTTGCCGGCACATACACGTTAGTGGCTACTGATGCCAATGGGTGCACTGCCACCACCACAGCCGTGATCACGCAACCGCAGGTTCTTGATTTATCTCTGGTATCTACAACAGATATTACCTGTCACGGGGGCAATGATGGAGTGATTGTTACAAATGCCATCGGAGGCACCGTGGTGTATTTATTTACGCTGATGCCGGGGGGGATCAATAGCTCGGTGGGAACATATGGCAGCCTGACGGCAGGTTCATATACGATGATCGTCACCGATGCCCATGGCTGCAAAGACTCCGTTGAAAACATTGTGCTGACTGAGCCACCAGCCATTGTATTTACTTCGGTAACCCATCACGACATTACCTGCTATTTCGATACCACGGGCAATATACAGGTGACCGCGCAGGGTGGTACCGGAAATATAAGCTTCGCAATTTCACCGCAGATCGGTAATCAGCCTACACCGGGTAATTTCACCTTGCTACAGGGAGGTACCTATACTGTTACAGCTACAGATGCGAGTGGTTGCACGGCAACAACTACCGTCACTATTCTTCAAAATCTTCAAATACTTTCATCGAATATCGACTATATGGAACCCATTTGTCATGGTGATTTGAATGGCGCATTAAACGTTACTGCGGTGGGTGGTGTGCCACCTCTCACCTATGCAATTGATGGGGGCGGATTTTCACTGAGTGGGTATTTCGCAGGTCTGGCGGCTGGTACTCATGTGATTTACATCAAAGATGCCAAAGAATGTGTTGCTGATACGATGGTGGTGCTAATTGAGCCCGATAAAGTAGGTGCTAATGTCACACTGATTCCCACTAAATGCAATGACCTCGATGACGGTAAGATCATTGCGCTCGGTACCGGCGGTCGTCCGGATTACACTTATAAATTACGTCCGGGCTTGTATGTCAACAAATCAGGAACCTTCAACGATATCAAGGTCGGAACGTATACATTATCGGTGATCGATAGTTCGGGTTGCATTTACGATACACTCATCAATGTTGGTTACCCGGTTGATCCGATCAAAATTGCATTCTCTAAAAAAGATATCGGTTGCTATGGTTATGGCAATGAAGGAAGCGCTACCGCCAATATTATCGGTGGCGAACAACCCTATGCTTATATGTGGACAACGGTACCTGTACAAACCGGGCAAACAGCAATTGATCTTCGAACAGGATATTACGGCGTGACGGTGACTGATGCTAATGGATGTATGGCAACAGATTCAGTATTTATCGAACCCGGTCCTTGCTGCGAAGAGGTATTTGTGCCAAATGCTTTTAGTCCGAATGGCGATGGGAAAAATGACATCTGGCGTATTGTGACGGCAGCCGGATTTGATTTGATACAACTTGATGTATTCGATCGTTGGGGTAATCAGGTTTGGGGCACCATGGATCCATTGTCAGGGTGGGATGGTCAATACAGAGGTAAAAATATGGATATGGAAACCTACTTCTATATTTTCCGATACCATTGCCATGCTGACGGACAGGACTATATGAAAAAGGGCGATGTGATTTTAGTACGTTAGCCATTGCTTTTTGCTAGTGTTATGCATCAGACAATTTCTGATCTCGAAATAATTTAACACGGAATACGAAGTTTAGTGTTTTCATTTGTATTTTCGATTTCTAAAAAATAATACACATGAAAACTTCATTCTTGATCGTTCCGATTCACCAACTGCCACGTCTGGTGTATGGTATTTGGTTGTTTGTGCTGGTGTTGATCAGCCCATCCATTTTGCATGCACAAGGCATCAACGACAAAATTCCTCTGGATCCTAAAATCAAGACCGGACAGTTACCTAATGGATTGAAGTATTATATCATTCAAAACAAAAAGCCTGAAAAGAAAATAGAGTTGCGCATGGCTGTTAATGCCGGTTCTATACTCGAAGACCAGGATCAGTTAGGACTGGCACATTTAATGGAGCACATGAATTTTAACGGGCTGAAGAATTTTCCGAAAAATGAAGTGGTGCATTATCTGCAAAGTATTGGTGTTGATTTCGGTGCCGATCTGAATGCGTATACCAGCTTCGATGAAACGGTTTATATCTTGCCCATACCAGCCGACGATCCGAAAAAGATTGATCAGGGTTTTCAGATCATTGCTGATTGGAGCGGTGCTGCTTTATTGGAGAATGACGAAATTGACAAGGAGCGAAATGTTGTACTTGAAGAAAGCCGATTAGGGAAAGGGGCTGACGATCGTATGATGAAATTGTGGCTGCCCGAATACTTAAATAAATCGCTTTATGCTGATCGTTTGCCGATAGGTGACGATGATTTGCTGCGCACATTCAAACATGAGGTCATCAAGCGTTTTCATCGTGATTGGTATCGTCCGAATCTGCAGGCAGTAATGGTTGTCGGCGACATAGAACCGGCTGAAGCTGAACGCCTGATCAAAGAAAAATTCAGTGGATTTAAAAATCCTCCAAACCCTCGCCCTCGTCCTGAGAGTTTCGACATACCTGCACGTACCGATAGCAAAGCAATGGTACTGAGCGATCCCGAAGCCGCCTATACCTCGGTTCAAATCATAGGCAACAGTAAACGAAAAAAATCTTCCGCTACCGTGGGTGAGTACCTCAACGATGTGAGACAAAATCTTTTCAATACAATGATCTCCGCCCGTTTCGATGAGTTAAAGAATTCTGACAAACCACCTTTTATTTTTGGATACGGTGGTTACAGTGGTGGCTGGGCAAGAGGATGGGAAAGTTTTCAGTTGTATGCTGTATGTGGAAATGAAAATATTAAAGAGGCAACGGAAGCCCTGGTGAAAGAATCATTGAAAATCAAAAAATTCGGTTTCACTCAAGCTGAACTCGATCGTGCGAAAGCTGCAACCCTGGCGAGTTATGAGAAGACTTACAACGAGCGCGACAAAACAGAATCTAGGGTAAGGGTGGATGAAATGGTCAGACACTTTCTTACCGATGAGCCGGCTCCTGGAATTGCCTGGGAATATCAATTGATAAAAAGCAAATTGGGCGGCATTACACTTGCAGAAGTCAATAAGTTGAAAGAAGAGATTTCAATTGATAAAACCTATTTCGCACTCGTGACAACCAAATCAGGTAATAACTTACCGTCAAACGAACAATTCAAATCATATGTCGATGGCAGTTTGCGTGGAGATGTAGTTGCGTATACCGAGAAAGCGTTGCCAACAAAATTACTCCAAAATGATCCCAAACCCGGTAAAGTAGTCACTACCACTAAAGATATTAGTGTCGGCACAACAACCTGGGTATTGAGCAATGGAGCTAAAGTTACTTTTAAAAAGACTGATTTTAAGAATGATGAAATTCAGTTCTCCGCCTATCGTTTTGGGGGATCTTCGTTGTATACCGGTGCTGATGTTGAAAGCGCCGATTACAGCAATAATGTGGTAGATGAAATGGGTTATGGCGAATTCAGCAATACTGATCTACAAAAATTTCTCGCAGGTAAAAGCCTTAATGTTAGTACAATTGTCGATCTCAATAGTGATATGGTGCAGGGAAGATCTACGGTAAAGGACCTGGAAACGGCAATGCAATTGCTATATCTCAAAAGCACTTCCCCTCGTCGCGATGAAAAGGCTTTTGCTTCCTTTAAAAACAGACAAGTTCAGGCGTTGGCACAGATGAAAAGCGACCCGCAAAGTTTTTATGGCGACAGTCTCAACCGCTATCTTTATAGTAACCATCCACGAAGTAAACAGATTCCGGATGCCAAAGATTTTGATAAAATCAATCTTGATAATGCAATTGCATTTTATAACCAACGTTTCAATACAGCCAATGGCATGAATTATTATTTTGTCGGCAGTATACCTGAAGCCCAATTTAAAGCGTTGGTGGAAAAATACATCGGAGGGTTAAAGGGAAATGAAGTGGTAGCAGCAACTCGCGATATTGGCATGGAACCCCGTAACGGAGAAAATAATTTTATTTTGAAAATGGGGAAAGAACCCAAAAGTATGGTGAATGAAATGATCTATTTTTATACACCCTATCAGCAACAGGATGAGATGCTGCTGAACCTGCTGGGGGAGGTAGTCAACAATCGGATCACTGATATTATACGTGAAAAAATGAGTGCGATCTATGGCGGAGGTGTGGGGCTACGTTTACAGAAATTTCCAAAGGAAAAATTCACCATGCAAAGTTATCTGCCTTGTGGACCTGAGAATGCAGAAAAAGTAAAGGTGGCCCTTTGGGAAATACTGAATAGTGTGAAGACAGCGGGCAATATCACTGCCGATGAATTGACCAAAGCAACAGAAACCGCTTTGCAAAAATATAAGGTAGGTGTAAAAACAAATGGATTCTGGTTGCAAACGCTAAGCAAATATGAGCAATATGGCTTACCCGTAGCGAATATCCTGAATGTTGAAGCGCGATTGAAAAGTGTGACACCGGATATGCTTACTGCTACAGCGAATAAATATTTTTCATCAGGCAATAAGTTACACGCCATGATGATGCCAGAATAGTTACTCGATTTTTCTTAGCTAATTTCATAGGGTTTTCAACCGTTTGGAGAAGGCTGAATTGGTGCTTATTTTTTCAAAAAAGTGATCGCCTTTTTTACTGTGTCTTTTTTTGTGAAGAAAGATAGTAAGCTTAAACCTTAAGCGTTCAGAATATCAACTCAAATTCAACGACGAATACCCGGCAAAAAACAGCGATAGGGGTAAAATGAACGGAATCGCGTTGCCCGGTGTT
>CAZFKA010000085.1:0-12115 GCA_964519155.1 uncultured Bifidobacterium sp.
AGGTCAGGAAGTGTCTATGTATTATACAGGTCGTTTGCTCGACGGTACTGTTTTTGATTCAAATCAGGATCCCAAATTCGGCCATACAGAAGTTTTTTATTTTCCTTTAGGTGCCGGGCAAGTGATCAAAGGTTGGGATGAAGGTATTGCCTTGCTAAATAAAGGGGCAAAAGCAAAATTAATCATCCCTTCACCCTTGGGTTATGGTACAAGAGGTACGCCGGGCAATCAAAATAACCCGAAGGGAATTCCGGCTAACAGTATCCTGGTGTTTGATGTTGAAATGGTTGGTGCAAAGGACCTTGCTGCCAAATAATGGATGTAAAAAAAAAACAGGCTTTCGGAAACGGAAGCCTTTTTTTTGAACGCGATATTTCCGCAGTTATTCTGGCTTTGCATGTAGAATGCCATTACAAATTTGCGTCGATATGTTTTACCTTTGCCCAAACATCATACATGAAAAGAGTCTATAATCATATTGTCGAAACAATCGGCAATACACCATTGGTCAGGTTAAACAGCATTACAAAAGAATTTCCTTGTGATGTTTTTGCAAAAGTCGAGTATTTTAATCCGGGGAACAGTATCAAAGACCGTATCGCGTTAAAGTTGATTACAGATGCAGAAAAAAGCGGACAATTGAAACCGGGTGGTACCATCGTTGAATGCACCAGTGGAAATACGGGTATGGGACTTGCACTGGTCGCTATTGCGAGAGGATATAAATGTGTTTTTACTTTGGCCGATAAAATGAGTCGCGAAAAAATTGATATACTACGTGCGATGGGCGCTGAGGTACATGTTTGTCCTACCGATGTCGAACCCGAAGACCCACGCTCTTATTATAGTGTAGCTGCCCGCATCGCTAAAGAACGTAATGGCTGGAATCCCGATCAATACAATAATTTATCAAATCGGGAGGCACATTATTTGAGTACAGGCCCTGAAATTTGGGAACAGACGGAAGGGAAGATTACCCATTATATTGCATCCACAGGAACAGGCGGCACATTGGTTGGGACGGGAATGTTTCTAAAAGAAAAAAATCCGGATGTCAAAATAATAGGAATCGATCCGGAAGGTTCAATTTTAAAACACTGGTTTGATACCGGCGAAGTAGATCAAACATTGGCGAAAGTATACGCAGTGGAAGGTATGGGAGAGGATTTTATTCCAGCAAATTATGATGCCAAATTCATTGATCACATGGAAACGGTTAACGACCGTGAATCATTACTGATGTGTCGACGTTTAGCCAGAGAAGAAGGGCTTTTTTGTGGTTCCTCGGCAGGCGCTGCCGTTCAGGGGCTATGGCAAATGAGGGACCAATTTAGCAGCGGCGATCTTGTGGTTGTCATTTTGCACGACCATGGCAGCCGATATGTGGGTAAGATTTATAACGATGAGTGGATGAAGCAAAAAGGATTTCTTTAAATCAATCAAGCTAACGCCTGAGATTTTCTTGTCTTGAATTGTTTGCCGGGGCGGGCATCGAACGATTTCCCGAACGCATGCCTTCATTTTTTGGTAATTGAGGCCGCGTTTCCATCCGTTGAGGGCGGTTGTCGGGTAAACGATCATTCATACGTTGCATACCGCCTCTTTGCTGCATTTCCTGCCGCATTTCCTTCTTTTGCGAACGATTAATAATGATTTGCCTGAAGTCACTCTCCGCTCGGTATAGTTGATTTAATTGTTCGGCAGAAATGATTTTTGCGAATACTGTATTGTATTTCCTTTTAATGTCTAGCGCTTTTTGCTCCTGATCGAGTATATCTTCCGCACTGCGTGTTTCGTTTTGATTCGCTCTTCGTTCACGCACAACAGCCATCAGTTCCTCTTCATATTGATGATATACCGGCCAAAATTTTTCGGCAGTTTTTGGATCTAAATTCAACCTATTGGTCAAAAATCCTACTTTGAGACTTTCAATTTTATCACCTCTTTGGCAAAGGGCCGGGAGGGCAAACAACGCAAGAACAACTATGATAAAATACTTTTTCATTTGGATGTAAAATTATAGAAAGTTATTTATTTCTTCTTCACTGATCGATTCAAAATAATCATTATATATATCAGATTCAAGTTTTTTAATATCAATTTTTGATTCATCTATCCCTTGATACGAAATATGGTTATCAAATTCGTAGGAATGTTCCTGTATATAGGCTTCGATTTCTGAGTCGGATATCTGGGCCAATTGATTTTCAAGGTTAGCATGCGAGGTTTTGCCTGTCATTAGCAGAAAACCAATACTCAAAATGATCAACAAACTCGCAGCGATTGACATTTTACTGTAAAAAGGTCTCGTGGCTCTGAGCGGATTCAGCCGACTTGCCTGAACCGCTTTTGCCAGTACCTTTGCTGAAAATTGATCAAAATATTGTGCCGACAACTGATAGGGGGCCGTTTTGGGTAATGTTGCCAGGAAATCCTCAGTATGAATTGTTTCGACAATGTTTTGCTGAAATTGCGCAAAATATTGTTTGTCAACATCGAAAGGAGTCTTAAGCGGTAAAGAGGATAAAAATTGTTCCATCTCTCGTTTCTCGCGGATATTATCATCCAGCTTGTCAAAATAATTGTCGGGCAAACCAAATGGCGATGAAGAGGGTAATCGGTTTAAAAAGGAATCCACCCGAATCTTCTCGTTGAGTTCATCACTAAAATGGTCAAAATACCCATCCGGAACGGCCATTTGAGGCATGCCGATCAGGGGGATATTGACATCAAATGCCTTTAATTCATCTCGTATTTCGTCTTTCTTTGACATTTTTGCTTTCTATTGACCAATTTTAACGGTGAAAGTTTAACTGCTTTTAAAAAATTCTTCAATTTTTTTTGCTGCATGATGATAAGATGCTTTTAACGCTCCAACGGACGTATCTAGAACTTCCGACATCTTTTCGTAAGGCATCTCATCATAATACCGCAAGTTAAAAACTGCACGTTGCTTTTCGGGCAGCGACTGAATGGCAATCTGTAACTTCCATTCGATGCTATTGCCATCAAATCCACGTTCAGCTTTCAGGGTTCTCTCGAGGTAATTTTCGTGGTCAGATAAGGATCGGGTATGTTTTTTCTTTAGATTTTGCATAAAAGTCAGCGTTTCATTTGTCGCAATACGATATAACCATGTATAAATACCTGATTCCTGCCTGAAATCCCCTAACTTATTCCAAACCTTTATGAATATATTTTGTAAAAGATCGTCCGTATCGTCATGGCTGATGACCATTCTTCTAACATGCCAATATAATCTTTCCTGATACTTTTTAACTAAAATGGAAAACGCTTTCTCCTTTAAATCCGGAGTATGAAACATCTCCAATATTTCCTCGTCGCTAATTGTTGCAACTTTTTCAGTCATGCATCAAATTTAATGTTTTTTCTGACACTTTTAAACTCTGTTGGTTTAATCGGCTGACCGTATTCAAAAAGCTATTTTTTTCTTTAAATACAAACGTTGTAATTTTGCTTACCCTATGAAGTATTTCCGGTCTGATTATTTTTTAACCAAAATTGGTTTTGCTGCCTTTATATTGACTTTATCCCTGTCATGCGAGCAGGGTACTTCGCATAAACAGCGTAAAATTCAGTCGATACATTCCGCTAAACCAATCGATATTGATGCTCTCAATCAAAAAATCAAGACCACATTTGACTCATCAGTTTCAGGCAATTATGTTGTATGGGAGGGAGATACTGTAAATGTCTTTGCTGATCTGCAGAAAATCTACAAGGATGGGAATTCATTTTGGTTTACGCCTGATGGTATAAATGAAGTTGGCACCGGCTTATTGGCCCAGCTTAGTGAATTGTATTTTGATGGAATAGATACTTCAATCTATAAAATCAGTGAATTAAATGCTTTATGTAAGTCGATCGAAAGTGTTGTAAATCAGGATATTATATTTGATTGCGAGATGAAATTGACCAATGCCTTCCTAAGATCATCGCATGATTTGATACTGGGTTGTCGTTTAAATCGAAATAAAGAAATGAAAAATGCAAATGATTCATTATTCGATCCTTATACGGTGTTGCGTCTCGCAGTGAAAAGCGACGATATGGAATCGGCGTTTGAACAAATGCGACCACGTCACCCTTGGTATAAACAGTTTCGAAACGAATATAAGCGATTGGCGAATGGATTAAAAAATCAAGCGATAGAACAAATAAACTTGGCAAAGGATAGTCTGACAAATGCGGATTCGTCGGCACAAATTGTACTTTTGAGAAAGCGCCTGCATCAAAATATTCTTTTGCCGCGAGATACAACATCCGGACGGTGGGATGAGGAAGCACTAAATAGTTTAAAAAAATATCAACATCAACATCAACTTCGGGTTACCGGTCGTCTCGACACAGCAACAATCAGGAAGTTGAATGAACCTTTTTCCGCCAAAATGGCGAAACTAGCACTCAATATGGAACGGATGCGTTGGTTACGACATCAGTTTACGCAACCTTATATTTGGGTCGACATTCCCAAAATGGAAATGGACTACATCAATCGTGATTCAATAGAGTTCAATATGCGCGTAGTAGTAGGTCGGCCCTCGCGACCAACACCGGCGCTTGACGCTAAAATACAAAATGTGGTGTTGAGTCCACCTTGGAATGTACCACCAACCATCATGCGTGAGGAAGTGGTGCCTGGAATTGCGCGTAGGGGAGGTGCCTATCTTTCGCGACGCGGCCTTAGAGCCTACGATCGTCGTGGCCGACCCGTTAGTGCGTCAGCAATTAATTCGTCCAACTACCGTAATTTTTCTATCGGGCAGGCGCCGGGTTATCATAGTTCGCTCGGGGAGGTTAAATTCAACATGCCAAATCCCTGGGCAATTTATATGCACGATACGCCACACCGTGAAGATTTTGTCAAATTCTACCGCGCCTTTAGTTCAGGATGTGTGCGGGTGCATAAGCCTAAAGAATTTGCAACTTTCTTGCTACAAGACAGTATCCGGTATAGTTTTCAAAAAATCGATTCGATCTGTAAGTTGCGTAAAACTATTTTTGTACCGGTTAACAGACAAATCGATGTTCATTTTGTGTACCTGACCAATGCACTTGATAGTGCTGGTAACATAATGTATTTGCGTGATATCTACGGTTGGGATCAGTAACTTATTATAATTTCTATAACTTTGTGCATATAATATATTCGTTTACCCATCGTTCTGTAATAGCGTGAATTGTTTAAAATCAAACAATCTACAGTATAACCAAAACAAAATTTTTCTAAGGATGCAAAGAAACCATTTCCAGTATGCTCTTTTCTTGTTGTTAACTTGCTTAAGTCTTTTTTCCTGTAATGAAAGTATAGATAAAGATAACCAGACAGCAGGGAGTATCAAAGTAAGTATCGATGAAACTTACCGCCCAATCATGGAAGAGCAGATCAAAATTTTCACAGCGCGCTTTCCCAATGCGAAAATTAAAGCCGAATACAAACCCGAAAGTGACTGTATCAAAGATTTTCTTGAAGATACTACACGAGTGATCTTTGTAACACGTGAATTATCCGAAGAGGAGAAACAATATGCATTAAGTAAAAATATCGTGGCTAAAAGTATGGCCATGGCGAGGGATGCAGTGGTATTTATTACCTCAAAAAACAATAAAGACCCACAGTTTTCTCTTGCGGAGATCAAAGCAATACTCACCGGGAATAATAAGGCTTATCAAATCGTTTTCGATCATAAAAACTCAAGCACGGTACGTTATGTAACTGATTCTCTGTTAGGTGGCGCAAAATTATCAGATAATATATATGCAACCCAAAGCAGTGCGGAAGTGGTAAACTACGTTTCGCAGAACGATAAAGCGATTGGAGTAATCGGGGTAAGCTGGATTGCAGACACCAAGGATTCCGTTACTGAGCAATTTTTAACAGCGATTAATGTTGCTGGTATCAAGCCTGAAAATGATTCAGTTCAATCATACGTAAAGCCCTATCAAGCGTATATCGGTTTACGAGAGTATCCCTGCACCCGAAATTTATATTTTATATCAAAAGAAACTTGGCAGGGCCTGGGCACCGGTCTTGTAAATTACTTGTGTAAAGATGGTCAACTGGTCTTTAAACAGGCTAAATTATTTCCTTTGCGGGTAAATGTCCTGCTTCGGGAAACGACGGTGACCCAATAACCCATAAAAAAAGTTCATTAAATAACATTTTTTTTGACGCCGAAACACAAAAAGTTAAATATGTTTACCTTTTTATCGGAATTTAAACTTTATCGTTAAAAAAAAATCTGAGCAATTATAAATCAAAAAGTATAGATCATGAGAAAGTACATTATCGCATTGGCACTGATTTTGAGTACAACATTAGTGAAATCGCAAACATTAGAAGACGCCATTCAATTCATTAAATATGAAAGATATGAAAGCGCAAAGAAGATACTGCTTCCTTTAGCGGCAACGAACCCTACGGCGAACTATTATTTGGGCTTAAGCGAACTCGGCAACGATAACATGAAAGTAAATGAAGCAAAAGCGATTTTTCAGAAGTATCCTGACGATGCTGCTAACATGGCCGGTCTTGCACGCATAATGTTTCTCGAGAATAAAGCTCCTGAAGCGATGAGTATGCTGACGAAGGTAGTGGCAAAAGCACGTAAAAAAGACTATATGCCATATGTATGGGCGGCTGACGCAATCACTTATACCGAAGGCGGAGATCCGAATGTAGCGATAGACTGGTATAAAAAAGCCCTTGAAGTAAATAAAAATGGAGATACCCATCTTGCGCTTGGTGATGTGTACAGAAAAATTCAAGGCGGCGGCGGAAACGCGATGACTAATTTTGAATATGCAGAAACATTTCCGAATACGCGTGCAATGGCTAATTATAAAATGGGTAATCTTTGGTATGCCGCTAAAAATTACGACAGTGCCTTGGTGAAATATGCCAAAGCGTCTGAGTTGGATCCCAAAAATCCGTTGCCTTTTAACGACCTTGCAAATGCCTACAACAAAATCAATAAATACGCGAAGGCCAAAGAGAATATCGAAAAATATTTGCCGTTATCAGACAATACAATTGACGACCAGATCCGTTATGCCAATGTTTTGTATTTGTCAAAAAACTACACCGAAGCAATCAATAAAATGAAAGAGCTGATTGGCAAAGGCATCGAAAAACCCTATATGTATCGCGTTATTGGGTATAGTCAGTACGAAACCAAAGATTACGTCAACGCGAAGACAAATATGGATAAATTTTTTGCGAAACAAGCTGCCAATAAGATCATTCCTTTAGATTATATGTATTATGGACGAATCTTATTGAAGGACTCATTGACCCGGTCTTTGGCAGACGAGCAGTTTATGAAAAGTATTGCCATTGACACCACCAGCGACAAAGCGGCCACCCTGCGTGCAATTGCTAACGATTATTATGAAGCTGAAGATTATCCGACTTCTGCCAAATGGTTTAAACAATTGGCTGAATCAAATTATCCAACCAAGGAAGATCGCGACGTTTGGTGGGCCGGATATATGTCGTATTATTCAAATGATCTGGTTACAGCCGAGCAAATGTTCAAACGGTACAGCACCTCCAATCCTACCGAACCCTTGGGCGTGCTTTGGTTGGCTAAAACCAGTGAAAAAGCCAACGACAAAGACTTTAAGAATGGTGCAGCTACTGCCCTATATAACCAATGGCTGGGAATGGTAAGTGAAAGTGATGCTGCTAAAAAGAAGGATTTCACAAAAGCCTATACCTATTTGGCAATGGTTGCTTATAATGCAAACAAAAAGGATGATGTGAAAAAATATGCCGATAAATTGCTCGTTTTTAATCCTGAAGATGATACCGCAAAGCAATTACTCAAAGCACTTCCCGCTATGAAATAATCAGCAAAAATAGACTTCTCTGCCACCCGTAAGTTTTGAATTACGGGTGGTTTTTTTTAGGGTTTTTGGCATCGGGCCATGAATCGATGATGCAATGCGGCAACCTGCGGAATAAGCAATTGATGGTTATCGTTTAGGATGATATGTTTCGCGAATTTTATTTTTTCTGCTTCATCCATTTGTGATCGAATTCTTGCCCTGACTTCGTTTGCTGTCAACCGGTCACGCATCATCACGCGTTGTAGCCTAGTGTCTTCAGGCGCGCTTACATAAATCAATTCATCGAGAGACTGATAGGCACCCGATTCCACCAGCAAAGCAGCTTCCTTTATTGCATAGCACCCTTTTTGATTTTGCATCCATTCATCAGCGTATTTTTTCACCATAGGATGCACAATTGCATTCAATTTCGCTAGTTTGCCTGGGTGATGAAATACGATGTTTTTCATTTTTTGCCGATCGAATTTTCCATTCGGGTAAACGTGCTCTCCAAAAAGGTGAATGATTTGTTCGCGTAAAACGGGTTCACGATCGTACAGTTTTTTAGCTTCATCATCTGCATAAAAAACAGGGATACCAAACAATGAAAAAATTCGGCAAATCGTACTCTTTCCACTGCCTATACCACCGGTGATGCCAATCCTGATCATGAAATTCAATGTTTTTGTAGGGTGAAAATACAAAACTGCATTAACTTGCGGGATGGAATTTTTGAAATCACTTTTTGGCCAGCAGTATGCTGAAAATAATTTTTTTTTACTTGCAGGTCCCTGCGTAGTTGAAAGCAAAGAAGTTCTTTTTGAAACGGCTCAAACACTCAAAGAAATCTGTGGACGTTTGGGTGTTCCGCTTGTTTTTAAATCATCGTATACCAAGGCAAATAGAAGCAGCGTCCATTCTTTCACCGGAATTGGTCAGCAAAAGGCCTTGGATTTATTGGCCGACGTGAGGCAACATTTTAATATTCCGATAGTAACGGATATCCATACGGAAGCGGAGACGGCATTGGCTGCAAACTACGCAGACGTGTTACAAATTCCGGCTTTTTTGTGCCGACAAACATCTTTATTGGAAGCCGCAGCGGATACCGGTAAAATTGTCAATATTAAAAAAGGACAATTTATGTCGCCTGAAGCAATGGAATTTGCTATAGAAAAGGTGATCGGACGTGGAAATGAAAAGGTGATGCTCACGGAACGGGGCAATAGTTTTGGTTACCACGACCTGATCGTCGATTTCAGAGGAATACCCCTTATGCGTTCTTTTGGTAAGCCGGTCATTATGGACTGCACCCACGCCCTGCAGCAACCCAATCAAGCATCCGGCGTTACAGGTGGCAAGCCGGAATTGATTGAAACCATTGCCAAATGTGCAATTGCGGCAGGAGCGGACGGATTATTTATTGAAACGCATCCTGATCCGTCGAAGGCACTTAGTGATGGAGCAAATATGTTACCATTAGCAGCAATGGAAGATTTGTTAAACAAGTTAATCCCAATTAGAAAGGCAATTACATCATGGCACTGATCAGGAGAGAATTGTCCGTGTTGAGCGAATTTTTACCCGAAGGGGCCACCGACATGGTCATCGCGTATATGCACGAATATCAGATTCATCTGAAAATTAAGCGAGAGCGCAAAACCATTCTAGGAGACTACCGCCCTTCTTCAAATGGCAAACCCCATACGATATCGGTCAATGCAAACCTCAATCAATATCATTTTCTGATCACATTTATCCATGAACTGGCACATTTATTAACTTTTCTTTCCCATAAAGGACACGCTTCACCCCACGGGAAAGAGTGGAAGGCCTGTTTTGCCCATTTATTAAAGAAGTTTTCTGACAAACATATTTTTCCGGAGGATATTCGACAGGCCTTGAATAAGTCATTGTCTAATCTGGCGGCCACCACCTGTTCAGATCCGGTGCTTTTTAAAATTCTCAATCGTTACGATGCGGATAATGGTAAAGTAATGGTTGATGAATTACAGCCGGGCGAACGGTTTAAAACCGAAAAGGGCGAGGTCTTTCAGGTGAAAGAAAAGCGCAGAACACGCTATGCCTGTCAAAATATACACACTAAAAAAATGTATCTGTTTCCCGGAATTTTCGAAGTTTTTAAAGAATAGTATAAAATGTTACCATTTTTTATATATTTGTATGGAAGAAATAAAAAATAATGAAATCTAAAATCCACGAATTCACTTTTACTGTAGTTAACATTATGACGAAACGGAGTTTGTTGAGCCTGATACTCACCATTTGCTTTGTACAGGCCTTTGCCCAATACGAATATAGTACGCGAAACAGCGATGTGCCGGTGCTGGGTCTTAACTGGGGCTTAGTGGGAGGTGGCTTTACCGCCATGCTGAATAACAGAGATGATTTGAAGGCTGATGAACGTTTAGACCCTGAAATGATGAATTTTAATTGGGCTGCGGGTGGCGAATGCATGTATTGGTTTCAACCGACATTTGGATTTGGCGGTCAATTATTATATTGGAATGCAGGGGCCAAATACACAGGACTTGATACCTTGACGAAAGTGAAGTTTAAAGCTACTACAAAGTTGACTTATGCCAAAATGCCGTTGATGTTTTATTTTAAATCGTATAATCGCTATTATCCTAACCGCAGGATGCGTTTCAATGTTTGTTTTGGGCCGTATATCGCTTTGTTGACGGGCTTTTCCGACAATGGAACGTATACTGATTCTGCAGGCAATGAATTGAATTCGGTGGGTGTGTCAGGTGAAAATTTTGAAACCGGTTTTCCGGGAAGTGAATTGAAAGGCAAGTTGAACGGACAAATCTACAATCCTTTTGATATCGGTTTTGTTTTTGGAATTGGCGGCGAAGCCAGGCTATGGCGTCGCACCGTTGTTTCCTTAAATATACGCACGGATGTGGGCATTACGAATGTAGAAAATACCAAAGGACTTAAGGTTTTATACGATGGACAAACTGACAATGAGGACTTTAACTATTGGAAAGATCTGTACTGCAAATTCAATGGCTTGACTCCTGCCGATAAAGCGGCGGGTATTGAAGCCAACAGAAGAGCGACCAAAAACTTTTCGGTAGGTGCTTTCCTGACCATTAAAAAATATTTTTAAGATTCACCCGATCAGCTATAGAATACTGAACTCATGAAAAAAATACTACTGTTCTTTTTGGCAAATATAAGCGCGGCAAGTATTTTTGCGCAAAACGATGGTCGTATTGGAATCTACACAACAATCACCAAAACGACTCTGTTAAATGGCGACGACAAAGAATTTGGCGATTACTTGCCCACTATCAAGCCGGGTGTTGGCATAAGTGCCGGTTATCATTTTACCTTGTTCAAGGCTATACCTGTTGGTTTGACGGCAATGGTATCCTATAATAAAGCCGGGCAGAACTATAATGGTGTCTATCAGGATACCACGAGCTATTATGCTTACACACGATTAAATTATGTTAGAATCGGCGCCGCTGTGCAATTTGGTACCAATATTCGTCGTCAGGTATCGTTGGCCCTGAATTTCGGTGCGAATTATGGCATATTGACCAATTACCAGGATCGCTACGAACTGATACGGTACAATAATGACCGATTTATTGTGGATGTCCGCAATACTGATGTTTCATATTATGATACTGCCCACACTACAGCCGCGCTTTCTGATCCACTTTACAACAAAACAGATCTGAATATCTTTGGTACATTAGGTCTTGATATCCTTGTGACACGGGATATCGTTTTTGGATTTGGCGCTCGAATGGATATGGGGATGAGCGGTGTAGAAAATCAAGATAAAGTCAATATCATTACAGAAACAAATCCACCTGTATCTACACAGTACTTATCAAATTGGGGCAGATATAAATACCGCACTCCCAATAATCCTGCAGAGAATGTACGAACAACTACGACCAATCAGGCTATTGGCGCTTACTTGTCGTTAAAGTATCGGATCTTTAATAAGGAGAAAATTGAATTTTGGTATCGCGAACGCAATTGGGATAAATAATCTCCGATAAGCTCATTTGCACCGCATTTATTTGTTGATTTGGATTTAATTTATCGATCAGTACACGTTATAAGGTGTGATGTCGTCGCGTAATTTTTACCTTTCGACAACGTTTGCATACATTCACGATTTGCTTTTTAGGATATCTTCAATTTTGATTGCCGTTAAGGGATGATAATTTTGTTTACTTTTATTGAAAATGTTATTGGCCATCTGACGCCCTTT
>CAZFKA010000085.1:12125-12349 GCA_964519155.1 uncultured Bifidobacterium sp.
CGTCCCACGGTTCCTAGAAAAGCTTCCATAGGGGAATAAGCAATTTCATAACCTGAAGCAATCGAGAGCCTAAACCACTCGTCAGCGATCTCGCTGTTAGCTGTTTGGCTGAGGGCAAATGATTGATCAAGATCTTTCATCTTTTCGATCGATAGGGGATGAGGCAGTTTTCGTAGAAAATGCAGCCATTCGTGTGTACTCCATTTTTGGGTGATCAACTGCGC
>CAZFKA010000086.1:0-5641 GCA_964519155.1 uncultured Bifidobacterium sp.
ATATTACAGCCCTCTGCTCCGATCGGTTTGAAGGCCGTTTGACCGGTACAGCAGGCGATGGACAATCGGCTGATTATATCGAAAGCCGATTCAAAGCACTGAATATTGAGCCTTATAAAAATAAGTATCAGTGGGATTACAATTTCAAAGGTGGTGTGCGTTTGGGCAATAGCGCATACTTCAAAGTATTCGAAAACAAACTGTTGTTGGGCAGTGAAGTGATTTTTTTACCCTTCGGAAAAGGAACGGCCATGAGTGGCTCGGCCATGCCCTTGGTAAACGAACCCGACAATATCTGGATGATACCGATCAGCAAACTGAAACTCGGAACGACCAATAATCCCCAAAAAATTTTACGAGACCATGCGGCGGAATGCGCAGGCAAATCGGCTAGCGCAGTACTTTTTTTAAACGACGAAGATGAGTCGAAAGACCTGAGTATGACCAATCTCAACAGTTTTGAATCGGTCGATATTCCGGTGGCATTTATGAATGCCCGTGCCTATCAGGCTTACGTGAAGCCGGCACTGAAAGGCGACTGGATCGTAATTGATGGCAAATTGGGCTACGAAAATGCGAATGTGCTCAGTCGGAATGTAATCGCCAGTATCGACAATAAAGCGCCGCTCAGTATCGTGATCGCCGCTCATTACGATCATTTGGGCAATACCGGAGCCTTAATGAAAGGTGCCGATAATAATGCCAGTGGGATCGCTGCATTGCTGGCTGCAGCTTCATTGATCAAAGCAAACAACCTCAAACGATTCAATTATATTTTCATTGCTTTTTCCGGTCATGAGGTTGATTTTCAAGGCGCAAAAGCTTTTATACAGCAAAATGAATTTATGCTTAACAGCATTTCCTGCTTCATTGATCTCGATGGCGTCGGGCGTTTAGATCCGTCAAAAAAAGAACTGTTTATCAATGGAGTCGGAACATCTCCGGGATGGGGACCCATGTTGCAGAAGGCTAACAAAGGATTTGTATATAATGTCGACAGTTCAGGGGTGGGTTATGGCGACTACAATACTTTTTATTACAAAAATATCCCGGTACTCAATATCAGTACCGGTTTTACCGACGATTACCGACGCGCAAGCGATGATGAAAGTAAGCTGAATTATAGCGGTATCTATGAAATCGCTTCATTTGTTTTCAGGCTCACAGCCGAGTTGGATAAGCAAACCAAAATGATCTTTAACCTTACCCGTAACATCATACCCGAGCTCAAGAAACTCAAATCGGATATTGGTGTCGTTCACGATCTGACATTTACCGAAAACGGATGTCGGGTAGCCACAACTCTCCCGGATAGCAAAGCAGCCAAAGCCGGCATGCTCAAAGGAGATGTGATCATTAAAATCGGCCCTTTCCCGATCATTGATATCGATGATTATATCGAGGCCATCGATAAATCGGCCACCGGTAAGGAGGTAACCATCATCGTTAAAAGAGGAAAGATCGATTACAAATTTTTTGTGGTGATCTGATCCTTTATTTTGATCACTTGTTGAAAAATAATTCCCGGCGCAGGCAATAATGGCCTATGTACGGGTAAATCTGACGAAAAACGCCGAAAATTATAGCCAAACATGCCTTGTTTGCCTCAATTTTTTGTCCACGTAGCGAATAAAGGTTATTTTCAATCCCTAAAATTTAAAAAAAATTTATCAATGAAAAAGTTTTTCCTTTTTTTAGCAGCAGCTACTGCCGTTATGGGTGTTTTTGCGCACGATCATCATCCGGGAGATGTCAATAAAAACATCACACCGTTTAACGATGCAGCAGAGGCTAAAGCGGGTATTACCTCTGCGCAACTGCAAAAGCTTCCTGAATGGAAAAATTTCGTCAACCGCTATCCGGGTTGGGGGGCACGATTCAGCAATTATACGGGTTTGCCTCACCGTGCGTTGGGTCAGCCCATTGCCTATGCTGCCGGCGGTAACGATCCCGTAGCAAAGGCACTGGCATTCTTTCAAAATGAATTTCAAGGTTTTAATATTCCTGTAAACGAACTGGTACTGACACGCCATTACAATGATGGTCAATATATCCATGTTGATTTTAAACAGGTGCATAATGGCGTAGAAGTGTTGTGGTCGCGGGCAGGCATTCGCTTCACACAAGATCTTCGTATCATGATGGTAACCCTGGATGCGCATCGCCAAATACCGGTGTTAAACGCAGCCATTTCGCCGGCTGCCGCGGTTTTGAGCGCCGAAAAAGCAATCGCTACACCCATTGTGAATTCAACTGTCGACGCCGCGCTTCGTATTTTCCCTTTTCCAAAAGATGGAAAATATGAATACAAACTTGCATATGCAGTTATGGTGAATACACAAGACGATCAGGTGACCCCCGGTAATTATCTCACCTATGTGGATGCCGCAAACGGAGAGATCCTCTATCGTCAAAACAAAGTTGTACAAATTGATTTTACCGTAAAAGGAGATATTTATCCGATCAATTCATTCAGCACCCAACAAAATTGGCCGCTGAAAAACCTGCAAGTGAATATTGGAGGAACAAACTATTTTACCAATTCATTGGGATTGGTTACAGCTCCTCCTGCGGGTCCGGTAACACCCACCATCAGCCTGCAGGGCAAATGGGTGAAAGTAGTGACCGGTACCAACGGAAATACTGTAGCAACCTATGCACCGGCCAATGTAGCCAACGGCAATACCGTTACGTTTCAGCCGTCAAATCCCAATGGTACGGAGCGTCACATTAATGTTTACTACCATACCAATGAGATTCATGATTTCATGAAAACCAAGTTTCCGAATTTCACCAACTTGGATAACGCACTGACCGCTCGTGTGGACAGAACTGACGGTGATTGTAACGCATTTTATAACGGAACGTCAATCAATTTTTACACGACGGCAAACGGTTGCAACGCTTTATCATACATCGGCGATGTGATGTATCATGAATATGGCCATGGTATCAATGATAAATTTTATACCAGTCAAGGTTCAAGTTTCGACAATGGCGGTATGGACGAAGGTTATGCGGATGTATGGGCCATGAGTATTGTCAAAAATCCAATGATCGGTTTGGGCTTCTATGTAAATCAACCCAACAGTTATATCCGTCGTTACGATCAGAATCCAAAAATTTATCCGCAAAATATTGTAGGGGAAGTGCATGCCGATGGCGAGATCATTGCCGGTGCATGGTGGGATTATGCCGTAAATTTATCTGCCGGTATGCCTCTGAATACGGCTGTTGACAGCATGTCGAATTTGTTTTCGCGATCATTTTTTGGCTTGGCAACCGGACCTGACGGCACCGAAGGAACCGTTTACTATGATATCCTGATTGATGCCCTGACTTATGACGACAACAATGGTAATCTGGCAGACGGCACACCGCACTTTACGCAAATTGTGGAGGCTTTTGCTGCACATGGTATATACTTACTGATGAACTCTGATCTCGATCATCCTTCATGGGGTATTTATAATGCCGGTACACCGATAACCCTGAACGCGGATGCGATCGCAGATTTCCCCGTATTTCTGGGCGATGTAAAAATGTTTTATCGCTTAAAAGGGGGGGGTACGCTTGATTCACTCACCATGACAAAAAATGGTACAAGCTACTCAGCGGTTTTCCCCTCTTCAACCCTGGGTGAAATTTACGAGTACTATTTTAACCTCTACGATAACGCCGGTCAATACGCAACTTCATCGCCAAAAGAAGCTAAGTTTACCATCGCTGCAGGTCAACGAAACCTTCCCTATTTCCTGGCTATCGGATACCATACCGTTTTCAATCAGGATTTTGAAAATGTAACGGCTGCCACACCAAACTGGAATATAGGATTGGCATCTGACAATGCTACGGCAGGTAAATGGATTGTTGCGGCTCCCGTGGGCTCCAAAACCAATGGCGATGTGGTACAAACATTTAAAGACCATACGAATGGAATTGGTAAGTGTGCTGTTACCGGCAATGCCACCGATACTACTGTGCAGGCCGGCAGTCAGGATGTAGACAATGGCCGGACAACATTGGTTACCAACGAAATCGATTATTCGGGGTATAGCTCACCAATCATTTCTTATTTCCGTTGGTTTTCCAATAGTCAAAGTTCATCTAACCCACGTAAAGACCAATGGAAAGTATATGGTAGTTACGACAATGGTGGTTCATGGTTTCAAATCGAAAAAACCTATCAACCCGATGTGAAATGGAGAAGAAATATTTTCGTACCCAATGTGGGTCTGGGTTCAAAAGTGCGATTCATGTTTGTGGCTACCGACAGCGTTTCGGCAGGTGTAACCGGTACATGGGTGGAAGCTGCCGTAGACGATATCGAAATTCTTGAACTGGGTAATGGTCCTACAGGTGTAAATGAAATCAATACCCTCGAATCGGCTGTGTATCCAAATCCGGCGAACGCAGAAGTCACCATCCTCAGCCCCGAAAAAGGAAAGATGAGTTATGTACTCACCAGTTCTATTGGCGAAAGAGTATTGCAACAAACCGAGAATACTGATTTGAATAATAAAGTAAAACTGAATGTTTCCGGATTGGCTTCAGGGTTTTATTTCCTGAAACTCGAGATCAATGGCAAACAATCCGTACACAAACTGTTGATCAGTAAGTAAACGTTTTACCCGATCGGCTTATTCCGGCTTTAAGGCGATCGGTTTTTTTCATGTAATGGCCGGGAAAAAGAGAGGTTGTTTCGAAATGGAGACAGCCTCTCTCTTTTATGCATGTTGGCTAAACCTTAAATGGCTAATCCGCTTTTTTATTTTCAAAGTACATGGCAAACTTTTACCTTTGCAAATCAAATTCATACCCTTTAAACTTTCCTCATGCAAAATTTAGCTGACATTGCCACACAAGTAAGAAGAGATATTGTGCGCATGGTACATGGTGTTCAAAGCGGTCACCCCGGTGGCTCATTAGGTTGCACCGACTTTTTGGTCAGCCTGTATTTTAAAGAAATGAACCACAATCCACAGTTCGACATGGATGGTAAGGGGCAGGATCTTTTTTTTCTGTCGAACGGCCATATCTCGCCCGTGTTTTACAGTGTACTCGCCCGCAGTGGTTATTTCCCCATAGCAGAGCTTGCTACCTTCCGCAAATTAGATTCTCGTCTGCAGGGACATCCTGCTACCCACGAGCATTTGCCGGGTGTACGCATCGCCAGCGGCTCTCTCGGACAGGGTTTAAGCGTTGCCGTAGGGGCCGCTTTGACCAAAAAACTAAATAACGATCCGTCTATCATTTATTCTTTACATGGCGACGGTGAGCTGCAGGAAGGCCAAAATTGGGAAGCCATGATGTTTGCCGCACATCACCGGGTAGACAACCTGATTGCAACGGTCGATTATAATGGGCAACAGATCGATGGCAGTACAAAAAATGTCATGAATCTCGAAAATCTCCGCGATAAATGGCTGGCCTTCGGTTGGGAAGTATTGGAAATGGATGGCAATGATCTTGACGAAATTTCCCTTACCCTTCAAAGAGCGAAAAGTATGTTGGGCAAAGGTAAACCGGTTTGTATCCTGATGAAAACCATCATGGGTAAGGGAGTCGATTTCATGGAAGGTACACACGAATGGCACGGGATAGCGCCTAAAAAAGAGGAATACGAAAAAGCCGTTAAAGA
>CAZFKA010000086.1:5651-10629 GCA_964519155.1 uncultured Bifidobacterium sp.
GGATAGCGCCAAGTGATGTGCAACTTGAGCAGGCCCTTACAAGGCTTCCGGTAACTCTGGGCGATTACTGATGAAGGCAGCCTGTGTGAAATATAAAATTTGCGTATTGCTGGGAATAATATTCCCCTTATGCCTGTTTGCGCAGCCGCCAAAAAAGTCGCGTATCCTTTTCTTGCTCGACGCTTCTTCCAGTATGACCTATAACTGGAATGCCAAGTATAACCGCTTCGATATAGCTTCCAATATTCTCCTGAAAATCATAGACAGTGTATATGCATTGAACAATGAAGTGGAATTTGCTGTGCGCGCCTATGGTACCCAATATCCGGCTCAGGAAAAAAACTGTACCGACACGCGGCTCGAAGTGCCATTCAATATCCAGAACGTTATGCAGATCAATACCCGTTTGCGCAATATGAAACCGCTCGGGTTTTCTCCTATCGCCTATAGCCTTCGGCAGGCCGCCGATAACGAGCTGAGTGATGCCCGTCTCTACGACTATTCCATTATTTTTATCACCGATGGAGGCGAAAGTTGTAATGGCGACGTATGCAATACCTTTCGTGAGTTTCTTGAAAAACGTATCAAAGTAAAGCCGTATATCATTGGGCTCGACAAAAATGAACAGTTGAATCGTTTGTATGAGTGTATGGGTAGTTATATCAAAGTTGCTGATTCTGCAGACATCGATGAAGCAGTAAAACTGATTGTTGATGCAAATCGGCCCCTACTTAATAAACCTAAAACCCTCAACCTGCCAACTATTTTCGCTAAACCGGCCATTGTCAAAGATAGTTTGGTGGCGGAGCCGAACCTGCCCGTTGAAAAGCCGGTTCGCGTTGCAGGCATTTTACCACGCCTCCGCATCATTCCCTTCAAAATAAAAGTAAAAGATGCCATGATCGTTAAGGCAGCGTATATTATTCAGGTGAAGCCACCCCAACTGTCCATAAATATGGGCAAAACGGATGACCCGGTCAAAGCAGTGGTTCCGGGCCGACGTACTGACGTGATTCCTAAAATATCTCCTGCTGCCTATTTTGCCACGAAACAAAACATAAAATGGACCAATGCAAAAAGTATCGCATGGAAAAATAAAGACAAAGTGGAGTTACGCTTCGATCTGACGGTTCCACCTCCACCCGTGGTGCGCAAAAACGATATATTTCCGTCTATAAGGCCTGCCCGCTTTCGTTCCGATAAAAAAGTTTTTTCCCCAGAGATCAATGCCAAAGCCCTGGCCATTGATAAGAGCAAGTCTGCTGTCCTCCGATTCGAGTTTACACCACCCCTCGTTCGTAAGAATACGGAAATGACTCGCTTGCGCATGCCGAAAATTTGGATCGCGACACCCGTCGTAACGACCCCCAAAATGCAAGCTGCAAAAATCAACAAAAATCAAAAGGCAGTACTGCGATTTGATGTGGAGATGCCGAAAAAACCGGAATTGACCTTTATCAGACCCACAAAATTTCATATGGGCTACGGATACGCTTACCGTATGCCGACCCTCACGCAACGACGCCCCATGCAACAAAAGGCCATTCTGCGTTTTGACAACAACGATTTCGGTTTGAAAAGAAAAGATTCTCTGCCTAAAATTATCTCCGCTCCACCCGTGCAATCAACCATTGAAAGCGAATTCAGTGTGGCAGTCGAAAACAGCACCGAAACCCAGGTACAAGTTTTTTTTGTAGGCAGAAACGGCAAGCAATATCCGGCAGCAACTCCTGAATTAGTCTTTAAATCGCAACCCGATAATAAAATCGCAACTTCCTTTAGGCGACAAGTAATGGGCAATCAACCCGTACCCCAAAAAATTGCACCGGGGAAATACAACGTTGTGGTGGCCGGCTACAATGATCTTTATGTAAACAATGTAACGATAGAGGCGAATAAACTAAACAAGGTGACCATCAAGGTATCAGACGGAACCCTTTCATTTGCCTATGTTGGCAACAATAAGCGTCCGGTGGAATACAATGCTATCGTCAATCGCCGATTTGCAGCCGGTGCCACCGTGTTGCAGAAATGTGTCGACAAATTGCCTTACGACCCGGGTACTTATTATGTCGAGATCAATACCTTGCCTGCCAGCAAATTCAGTATCGACATGTCGTTTGGAGCGCTGTATGAATTGCAGATCCCCGAACCCGGTACATTGCAAATTACCAACAGTTCACCCATCGGCATGGTGAAATTGCAATACGAACATGGGGATATGTATGAAGTATTTTATAACATGAATCTAACCGGGAATGTTTCAGCACAAATCCTGACGCTACAGCCGGGACCCTATAAAGTGATCTATCCGGTAGATCCGAAAATGCCGCAAATGGGAACAAAAGTGGCCGATTTCAAAATTCAGTCAAACAAAACTACTTTGCTCGAGTTGCCCTGACGGAGGCGTATTCCCCGCAAAATAATCGTCAGTTTATTCAAACCGCAGACTATCAATCGGGTTTAATCGTGCTGCTTTAAGCGCCGGATAAATTCCCGCCGCCAGTCCTACAACAATACAGATCAGGATACCGGCTACTATCCAAAGCCAGGGGATAACCATGGGCGAACCAAATGCTAACGACAACAAATTTCCACTCAAAATGCCGATCACGATTCCCAATACGCCACCGGTTACACTAATCAGGATGGCTTCCGTTAAAAATTGACGCAATATCACACCATTGCTGGCGCCAACCGATTTCGCCAAACCGATTTCCCGGGTGCGTTCAGCCACCGATACCAGCATAATATTCATCAGCCCGATAGCCGCTCCCATCAGGGTGATAAAACCGATTACACTGGCCGACAAGGTGACGTATTGAATATTGCTCACTAAAGTATTGGCCAACTCGTCGTTTTTATTGATTACAAAGCGGTTTTCCTTTCCCGCTCCTGTTTTTTGAATACTACGCATTAATCCTTCTGCCTCTCCCATGGCAAAATCAATATTTTTCATACCATCCACCAAAACACTCACCACACACGATTGCTGATGGCTGGGATACAATTTGCTGCCGTTAAGCAAAGGGATGATCACCATATTGTCCATGCGGTTGATCAGGCTTGCCCCTTTACTTTCCATCACCCCCAATACACGGTATTTTTGATCACCAATATTCACCAATGCATTTTCAGCCATTCCGGTATGCGGAAATAATTTATTGGCAACTGCATATCCCAATATACACTGATTTGCATTGCTGCTCACATCCCGCTCACTAAAGTTTCTCCCATTCAACATATTGGTTCCGGATACTTTCAGATAATTTTCGTCGCTGGCCATCACAATCACATTCGGACTAGTCTTTTGTTTGCCCCATTTAAGGGTCGCAGCCTGATCGGCCAGATACGATACACTGCTCACAGAAGGAAAACGATACCGTTGCTGAAAAAGCAACGCCTGTTCCAACGTAAAAATTTGGCTTTGCTCAGCAATTTGTTTCGTGCGCTTACCCATTTTTCGTTTGCTCATTACGGTAAAGGTATTGGCGCCCATACCACTGAGATTATTGTAAATATTCCATTTGAGGACTTCTATCACGGTCAGGATACTGATTAAGGCTGTTATACCAACCGCAATAATAGCGATCGTTAGGTTCGAACGCAATCGATTACCCCTGATGGCATTTTGCGATAGCGATATAATGTCGACCCATTTCATTACCGTTCAAAGCTAAACATATTTGTGCAAATTGATCAGTTGTGGTTTTGTGGCCCGGGGCTTTTTTTTAGGGGCTATCAGCGCAGTCGCCTTGCTGATCAACCGTACAGGCTATCACTTTTACTCCGCCCCAAAGCCATACACGAAGCCGTCAGCGGGGTAATCGCTCTATCCTGAGCAGGCTCGGCGGTCTTACAGGCTTCAACAACGTAGAGCAACACACAGAGCTGCCAAACATTTGTCGGCCTGCGAAATTCGCCGGGAATCCTTATTTTTACAGCTTCAATGCAGGAGATCGTTCTACAGTCTGGCAAAAAAGTCTATTTCGCATCCGATTTTCATTTTGGTATACCCGATTATGCTTCTACCCGGGCCCGAGAGAAACGTATTTGCGTTTGGCTCGATGAAATTGCGCAAGACGCCCAGGTTATTTTTTTACTGGGCGACCTGTTCGACTCATGGATGGAATACAAAAAAGTCGTTCCTAAAGGCAGTGTTCGTTTTTTGGGTAAACTCGCATCCCTGACCGACAAGGGGGTGAAGATCATTGTGTTTACCGGTAATCACGACCTCTGGATGCACGGCTATTTTGAGCAGGAACTGGGGGTGGAAGTGATCAAGCAAGCAACCGACTTTCTCATCAATGACAAACGCTTTCATTTGGCCCATGGCGACGGATTATGTCCGGCAGAAAAGCGCTACAGAATGATGAAGGCAATTATTCATCATCCGGTGAGTCAATTTATATACAGACAATTACATCCCGATATCGGCTTGCGCATTGCTGATTATTTCAGCAGATTAGGCCCCAAACACAAATACAAAGACCTCCGCATGAAACCGGACAGCCAGGAGTTTCAACTCATGTATGCACGCGACCGGATGAAAAGCATTAAAACCGACTTTTTCATATTTGGTCATCGCCATATACCGGTCACGATCGCGTTAAACGAAGACACCCTTTTCGTGAACCTCGGCGATTGGATCAGCTACGATACCTATGCTGTTTATGATGGAACCTCGGTACAACTGTTAAAAAATTGAAATAAAATGACAGAAAGATTTTGTGTCAGAAGGCATTTGAGACTAATTTAGCGGGCTGAATGGATAATTGCGCACCGCAAAGCATAACTTTTTTGATATGAAAAGAATTTTTACTACACTACTACTATTTATTGGTTTTTATTTTCAGGGCAACACCCAGGTTTTGACAAATGCCTGTGAGGGAATTCCCTGTAATGCTTTACCCATTTGCGGTACCAATACCATTGCCAACGTCAATTCTTACGACGCCAATCTGGCCCCGTATAACAC
>CAZFKA010000086.1:10639-12042 GCA_964519155.1 uncultured Bifidobacterium sp.
TCCGGGCGGTATAGGCAATTGTAATAATGCCATTGGCGGTTTGGTCAATTACACCATCACCCCCAACTGGATCTATTACCGCTTAAAATGTTCTGCTGCCGGCGTACTGAATTTTTCCATTACCCCTAACGATCCGGCTGCTGACATGGATTGGGCCATTTGGGATATCACCGTATCCGGTTGTGGATCACTAACCGCAGGCAATTTGCTCGAATGTAATTCTTTTATCAATGTGGGGGCAACAGGTATGCAACCTGCACCGGCTGCGGGTTTTGAAACCGGTATTGCCCTGACAGCGGGAAGCAGCTATATTATCGGCATTTCCCGCAAATCGGGCGGTCTGGGTATCACCGGGTTTAGTTTGAGTTTCACCGGTACCACCGCGAACATTACCGATAATACGCCACCGGCTCTTGGCTCTATCGTGCCTTTCGATCATTGCAATCCGGTCACGCAACTTAAGGTGAAAATGACCAAAGCGATTCGATGCGCCAATATTCAAACCGGTGACTTTAATATCACCGGTAGTCCTGTTTTTACCGCCGCCGCTGGTACACCATGCCCCGGTTGCACATCACCGGCAGCGGGTACTAACTATAGTAACGTGACCGATACAGTGGTGTTGAATTTTCCTACTCCTCTGCCCGCCGGTACGTATACATTGTCATTAACCGGTGGTGTTGCGCCCCAGCCCTTTTTTGATATTTGTGCCAATCTGGCCAATGTGGTGCCGACTCTAACGTTTACCATAACTGATCCGGTCAATTTGAATATCACCACCGGATTGAATTGCGCTAATCAGCAATACAGAGATACCGCAACGGCCACTTTTGGTCAGGTGCCTTATCAATATAAGATTGCCGGCCCGGGGCAGGCGAATACTTATGGTCTGTTCACCTTCGGTTCCAATGTCTTTTCGGGATTAATCGGTGGCAATACCTATACCATCACTGTGCGAGATGCCAATGGGTGTCTCGACAGCGTGATTATCAGCCACCCGCCTTATATTCCCATGAATGTATTGACATTCAAAAAGAACCCACCTTGTAACAATCAATTTGGTTCGGATACACTTAGAGTAACCCAGGTCAATGGCGGGTCGGGTCCATTTACCTTCACACTCGGAAGTACACCACCGGCGGGTGCTGCCGGAGCGGTATTGTATGCACCGGGTAGCTGGACAAATTTATTGGCCGGAAATTATACCATTACCACAACCGACGCTTACGGGTGCTCCAATACCGTGACGGCTAATATTGTTAATCCTGCAGCATTAGTATTGCCAACACCGGTTTCAACCAACCCTGCCTGTTTTGGGGATAGTACTGGTACGATAACGTGTGCCGCTACGGGAGGAACCGCCCCGGTAAACAACTATGTTATCAATCCATCCTATCCAAATA
>CAZFKA010000087.1:0-12039 GCA_964519155.1 uncultured Bifidobacterium sp.
TTTCGGAAAATAGCTAAAATGTGCTGAAAAAATTCGCCCGCGTGAGTCACACCGTACCAACAAATCCCGGCGTGTTCAGGACTTTTCAGCAGAAAACATATTTGAACATCCTGCAAGGCAATTGCTTTATTGCGACTTTTTTCATCACATTTCTTAACGCCATTTTCCTAAGGGAGGGAGGACATCCGTTTTGAAAAAAAATCGCCCACCCGATAAAAACGCCTATGCTGCATTTCTTAACATGCGTAGCCGACTAATTCGTTAATTGCAATTCGTAGAACCTCGGCCACAATTTTCCTGTGACCAGCAATTTGTTTTTTACTGAATCATAGGCAATGCCATTCATTTCCTGCGCACCCGCATATAATGCTTTCGCCTCATTGGCGAGCGCTGTTAAGTCAAGCGTCGCAACGATACTACCATCTGCCGGATTGATTTTGACAATCGTATTGGTCAACCAAATATTGGCATACAGAAATCCTCCAAAATATTCGAGTTCATTCAAATTGTCTTTTGCATATCCATTTTCCGTCACGGCCACGCTTTTCACCACTTGCAAAGTATTGGCGTCGAGGTAAGTCAGTTTGTTGCTGCCATCGCTCATGATCAAATGCACGCCGTCAGTTGTCAATCCCCATCCTTCAGGGGAAGGGATTGTAAATTGCCCGAGTGGCTTGAAACTTTTTGCATCGTAAATGAATCCGATCTTATTTTGATAGGTCAATTGAAAAACCTTGCCATTTAAAATGCAAATCCCTTCGCCAAAATACTTGTCCCGGTCGATCTCTGCTTTGACAACAATTTTTCCGCTGTGGGTATCTACCACGCCAAATAATGAGCGGGTAAACAATAATTCGGCTGTTGCACCGGTACTTTCAAAAAGTTCTCCTTCATGTATCAACAGTCCCTCAGTAAATGCTTGTGTGTCGTGCGGAAAGGATCCGGTACATTGATAAGCGATCTGGGCGATGGCCGGTTGTGCTGGATGATCGTCGCTTACCTCTTTTACTTCTTCACTGCAGGAGGCCACCAATATGCTCAATATGCCAGTCAACAAGGTTATTTTTTTCATGAAGCCTGAATTTTGTTTGGCAATGATATGAATTTTTATCAAAGAAATACGAGGGAATTTGATCCGATATTGCCGTCGTTAATTTTCTTTAGCCATTAACTGATCGATCCGCTTGAAATAAATCAACTCGGCATCGAGCCAACCATAATGACTGCAATGATCCATTAGCACCAAAGTCGAATTCGGCAATATTCGTTTGGCTTTTTCGGCTGTTTCTTTCTTTATGATATCCTGTTTGCCCTGAATAATCAACACCGGACGGTCAAATTTTTTTAAACCCTCCGCACAATTGAATTGAATTTTTTGCAAATCCTGCCAAATCAACTCGTTGATCAGGGCATTCCCCTGGGTCAATCGTAAAGCGATTTGGGGAATAAATTTTTTGTTCACAACATACGCCGGCGCGAGGTGTAAGCCCCGTTGGTAGCGGGCAAAAAACGAAGTATCTCCGGCAGCAATTTTGTTTGTCCAGTAACGCATCGAATCACGGTGTACTCGACCGAGACGGGCGTCGATTGTTTGTCCAACATATTGTAACAGGTCCAGATCGATGCCGCCCGATGAAGAGAGAATCATTTTGTCGATCCGCTCCGGAAAATGCACCGCATACCAACAGGCAAGCATACCGCCGAAAGACTGTCCCATAATAGACCAATGTGGCAGATTCATTTTCTGGCGTATACTTTCCAGATCATCGAGCATAAGTTTCATGGTCATATTATTGCTGTCGGGTCGTTCGATGACCGATTTGCCGGTTCCCCGCTGATCGTAGATGATGGTTTGGTATTTGCCGGACAGTCGACGGGCGAGCGATTCAAATCCATCTGAATTCATCCCGGGGCCGCCATTGATGATGAGTAGGGGTTGGCCGCTGCCAAATATTCGATAATAGATCGCGGTGCCATCGCTGCTGATCGCTTTGTCACTGTGTTGTGAGAAAACAGCCAAGGTTGGCCAGAGCATCAGGAAAAGCAGCATAGTATATTTTTGTATAGACAAGTATGTTGTCATAGCATGTTATAAAGCGTATCGCAAAGTAAATCACTAAGGGGTTTAAATGGTCGTGAGATTGAACAATGGTATTTTTTTAGGTTCAGCGGCGAAAGTATGGGCGCTGTAATTTACTTTAGCCAAATGAAATCGAACTTTTTTTTATTGGTCGCCTGCTGCATCTTTTTGATCACAAATGCCTGTCACGACCAACAGTCGGGGGCAAAGCAAAGCAATTTTTCAATCAAAGATGCAGAGTGGATGATTGGAGCGTGGAGTAAAGTATCCGAAGAGGGTTGTGCATTTGAAATATGGACCCGACAAAATGATTCGGCATTGGCTGGACGTAGTTTTTTTGTTTCGGGCAAGGATACGACTTTGTCTGAAACCATTATATTGATGCAGTCGGGTAAGCAGGTATATCTGATTCCTACAGTCATTGGTCAAAATGATGGACAGGCGGTGCGGTTCACCCTGACCAAAAATGCAAATCAACAACTTGATTTTGAAAATCCCGCCCATAATTTCCCGCAAAAGATCAGCTATCGAAAAATCAATAATGATTCGCTTTGCGCGGAAATCTCCGGTACTGAAAAGGGACAACAACAGGCGATGCAATTTCCGATGGGTCGGGTACGGTAACCATGATCGGAGTTTTGGGCGGATACCATTATTTTTTTCTTCGCATAAAATCAGTCGTTGACGATAGACCAAGTTGCCAGGTATGATTGTTTTCGATTTTTACGCCATCGCTTTTGATCACGAGTTGGTGTAAATATCCTGCCTCCAGTCGGCCTATGCCGGATAGTTTATAGCCAATAGCCATATACAAACGGTTTTGGTCGAAAAGATTGCTCCCAACATTTTTGCCTGCATTGATAAAAACTTCGTCATAGCCACTCCAATAGAAGGAATTGTCTTTGATGGTTTTTCCGATAAAAGGCATCGAAATGCGGTTCAGCAATCGAAACCGATTTGTGTACACCGCATCGCCGGGTGCATACAAACCGCTTCCCGCTTGTAATACCGGTAGATTCGAAAATCGTTGTTCGATGCGCAAACGACTGACCCATTCAAACCGCTGGTACTGATTTTTGATTTGTAGTTGTTCCCAAAGACGATGTTCAGCAAAAGCAGCCTTCACCGGAAAATCGCCATAAGGATAGCTTTGCACAAAGCAATATCCGGCCGTAACAAAGATTTGTTGATTCAGGTGATAATTAATTCCGGTGCGTAAAAGGAGCTGCTGCCATTGCGATACGCCATCGGCTCGTCTGATTTGCGCTTCAAGATGAACACCCCATTTTGATGCAAATTTATGATCGCCAAAATACATAAACCACGCGTTGACATTGTTACTGTATTGCCTTAGCGATTGCGCGTCCAAAGTGGTGGATAGGTTCAATAAAAACAGGAAAAAGACAATCCGGCGAAAAGCAGCCATAAAGGAATTTATTTTTTTTGAATGAGAAATTAATGGTTTTTGTCAATGACATTAAGTAGGCCATGGTGTAATTTATCGTCGAACAATTGCCAGAACATGATTCCCCCTAAATGTTTGTCAACAGCGTATTTTGTTTTTAACGCGATTGATCGTTCGTCATCGAAAGTGGCTACCAAACGTCGTGCGTTATTGATTGCATACGGTGCCTGGGCAATATCGTCCCAATAATGAATAAAGCCTTTTTCAGCGGCTAAGGAGTCGCTCGCATTTTTGAAAGAAAAGGCATGCGAAAATTTGCAGCTTGCATGCAGTTCAACTTTTTGGTTGGGAGCTATTGCAAAAAATCGACCATAAAAAGCGGCACCGATCACCAATTTGTGTGCGGGTACACCCTTTTTCAGTAAGCGTTGTACGGCATGATCGCATGATTCTGTTTGTTGCGGTGTACTGTACAGGGGGGTATGATGACCGCTCTTGGTACTGAATCCATGGACCAGATCGTAGCTCATGATATTGATAAAATCGACAAGAGGAGTAACAGCTTGCCAATCGATGGCTTCATTGATATATTGGGTGAAACCGCCGGCCGCAAAACTGATCTCGAACGTTTCGCCATTGACTGTGCGCAAGGCCTGTAGCAACATCGTAAAATTGTTTTTATCAGCCGGATGAAATTGATGCCCCGGGTAACCCTGTATAGTAGGATATTCCCAATCGAGGTCGATACCATCGGTATGAAAAAAATCGGACAACGCTTTAACCGATGCGGCAAATTCGTTTCTTCCCGTTTTGGTAGCGAACACACGCGAGCAGGATTCGCAACCACCCCAACCACCCAATGAAAGCATGACACGGAGGGTGGGCTGCTTTTTTTTCAAGTTCACCATGCGCTGTATGATAGCAGAGTCGCCGGCATTGGCGATGGCTAAACGATTTCCCTCCAGATGGCAAAAGCAAAAAATGAGATGCGTGAGTTTATTCGTTTCAAAACTATCGGGGGGCAATGTGTTTCCACTAAAATAACCGATTACCCGGAATGTTTTTTCTGCCTGCGCAGAAGTGGTTTGACACGAAAGCCAAACGAATACACAACCAATAAACAACATTAACAGGGGACGCTTCATCGACAAAATCATTTTGTGCAAATGTACTACAGGGCTATGGAGTGTACATGACGAAATTGTCAGGCAAATTGCTTACCTTTCAAGTGTATGTTTAAAGATCATTTTTCGCAACACGCACATGAGTATGTGCAATACCGACCCCAATATCCGCCTGAGTTATATACTTATTTATCGACATTGACCGCAGAACACAAGCTGGCCTGGGATTGTGGTACCGGTAATGGACAGGCTGCATGGGGCCTCGCCGAATTTTACGATGAAGTTGTAGCAACTGACCCGAGTGAGCAACAGATCAGTCATGCCTTTGCGCACCCCAAAATACAATACAGGGTTATGCGTGCTGAAGAGGCGTCATTTTCAACGCATTCCGTAGATTTGATCACCGCAGCCAACGCCTTGCATTGGTTTGACTTCGATACGTTTTATGATCGGGTGCACAAGGTGCTGAAACCGACAGGTTGTATTGCGGTGTGGGCGTATAAATTGCCACAGATTTCTCCGACGGTGGATACTATTGTACGACATCTGCATGATGAGATGCTGGGTTCTTACTGGTTGCCCGAAAACCGATTGGTCGAACAGGGATACCGGACCCTCCCTTTCCCATTCGCCGAAATAAAAACTCCTGATTTTTATTGTGTGGTGGATATGACGTTGGATCGTTTTTTAGGTTTTTTGCATACCTGGTCGGCGATGCAGCGATACATTCGATTGCACGGGGTAGATCCGCTTGACGCCATCGGAAATCAATTGCGTGCCGTCTGGGCGGGCAATGGCGACGCGATGCCGATAAGTTGGAAACTGATGATGAGGGTCGGACGGGTCAGCTAAATAGACAAGACGGCGATGAGCTATAGCCCCGATAGGAGCTAAACGCCTTGCGTTGCGGATAGCGGGAAGCAGTAGAGTGATGTTTGCAGGCTGCGCTCAAAAAAAATCAATAAAAAAAAGGCCGCATATGGCGACCTATATTATTGAAAAAAGATAAAAGATTAAACAGCTTCTGTTTGCATTTGTTTTTGCGCATTTTTACGCAGATGCTCGTCCAGAATAATTTTGCGCATACGAACAAAATTCGGGGTTACTTCAATGCATTCATCGTGTTCGATATATTCCATACATTCTTCGATGGTCATTAAAATTTTTGGCGCGATACGGGTTGCATCGTCAGAGCCGCTGGCCCGGTGATTAGTGAGTTTTTTACCTTCAACGGCGTTCACCAGCAAGTCGCCCGGTTTGATATGTTCGGCAATGATCTGACCAGCATATACTTCTTCTCCCGGATCAACAAAGAAACTTCCGCGATCTTGTAACTTATCGATTGAATATCCGGTGGTAGACCCATTGAATTTAGAGATCAATACCCCATTGTTACGACCCGGGATAGGTCCTTTCCAGGGTTTATATTCACGAAAACGATGAGCCATTACCGCTTCTCCTTGCGTATTGGTCAGCATTTGGGTACGCAAGCCGATGAGACCACGTGAAGGAATATCAAACTCGAGATGTTGCATATCGCCTTTGGTTTCCATCACGAGCATTTCGCCTTTACGACGACTCACGAGATCGATCGCTTTACTGGCCAGTTCCTGCGGAACGTCAATCACAAGGGTTTCAAAGGGTTCGCTTCTCACACCGTCGATGGTTTTTACAATAACCTGTGGCTGACCAACAGTAAGTTCATAACCTTCGCGACGCATAGTTTCTATCAATACACCGAGATGCAAAATACCCCGGCCGTAAACGAGGAAAGTGTCGCCATTGTCAGTGTCTTCGACACGCAAAGCAAGATTTTTTTCCAGTTCTTTCATCAGGCGGTCACGTAGGTGACGGCTGGTGACAAACTTTCCATCTTTACCAAAGAACGGACTGTTGTTGATACTGAAAGTCATGTTCATGGTTGGTTCATCGACCGGAATAATAGGTAAGGCTTCGGGGGTTTCGGCATCGGCTATAGTGTCGCCGATATTAAATCCTTCAAGACCTACTACGGCACAAATATCGCCGGCAACCACTTCACTGACTCTTTTTTTGCCAAGTGATTCGAATACATAAAGTTCTTTAACCTTGTTTCGTTTCATACTGCCATCAGCTTGAATCAGCATGATGTTTTCGCCCTCATTGATCTTGCCGCGGGTCACCCGTCCGATAGCGATACGCCCCAGGAAGGAAGAATAATCAAGCGAAGTGATTTGCATTTGCAAGGGGCCTTCCGACACTTTTGGCGCAGGCACATGTTCGATGATACCATCAAGCAAAGGCGTGATATCGTCGCATTGCGAATTTTCGAAATTGAACCAACCATTCTTTCCTGAACCATAATAGGTGGTAAAATTCAATTGTTCTTCTGTGGCATCCAGATTGAAAAATAGCTCAAATACCGCATCATGCACTTCATCGGGGCGGCAATTGGGTTTGTCAACTTTATTGATGATTACAATCGGTTTCAGATTCAGTTGTAATGCTTTTTGCAACACGAAGCGGGTTTGCGGCATCGGGCCTTCGAAAGCGTCTACCAACAATAATACGCCATCGGCCATTTTCAACACTCGTTCTACTTCGCCACCAAAGTCGGCATGCCCGGGGGTGTCTATCACATTGATCTTGGTATCTTTATAGGTTACCGAAACATTTTTAGACAGGATGGTAATCCCTCTTTCGCGCTCGAGGTCATTGTTATCCATGATCAATTCACCGGTTTCCTGATTTTCGCGAAACACATTGGTTTGATGTAAGATCTTATCTACCAATGTTGTTTTCCCATGGTCAACGTGCGCAATGATGGCAATATTTCTGATATTCATAAAAAAGTGATTTCCTTTTTTTAAGGCGTGCAAAGGTAGTGGATATTATTTTGGAAAGTGGTAATGAGTTGTTAGCTAAAAGTTACAATTTTCTGCATTGAAAATTTGATTCAACTATAGAGAGAGCGACGCGATTGCTGTATGTTTATCCTTATCTTTGAAAAAATATTTTATGAAAAGTATCCATCTCATCCTCCTTTGTTTGCTATCGCTGCACAGCTTTGCCAAACGAATCGCTCCGGTGGCACCGCTGACAGGTCAATATATTTTACTGAAGCAGGATGTCAATCATAAATTGCAGGTGGTGGGTGGAAAATCAAAAATCAGTATCGACCAAAGCCGGGAGACGATTAAGTGTACGCTCGGGTGCAATAACATCAGCGGTGATTTTTCGGCGATTGGCGGGGTGATAGAACCTTTGCAACTCATTAGTACAGAAAAGTTTTGTTCTACGAAACTGAGTAAACTCGAACGACAGTTTATCAAAAACCTGGAGCGGGTAAATCAATACAAAGCCCGGAGCCGTGAGTTGTATTTGTATCACGACGATGAATTGGTAATGGTGTTGCGCAGGAAGTAATTTGAACATGAAATAGGCTGCTCACATTCAAATTACAATAGTCAAGAGCATTCAGTTTATAAATTTTTTTTCCGATACAAGTGAAAAAAACATAGTGCGCATTTTCAAATCTCAACTATAGAGACCAACTCACACTTCCATCCTTTTCATCTTTCAATTGTATACCTTTCTCCAGCAATTCATTGCGAATTTTGTCGCTGGTAGCAAAGTCTTTTTTTACTTTGGCTTCCTTGCGGATATTGATCAGTACCTGCAACACATCATCGAGTTTACCGCTGTTGTTTTCTGCTTCAGGTAGCAATCCAAATACATCAATGAGGTAATCGTGAAATGTTTTGCGTAGCAAGTCAATAGACGAAGCAGCAACCTGTGCCAATTTGATATGTCCGTCTTTCAAACTAAAAACAATGGAAGAAAGATCAAACAGACAAGCTATGGTTTTTGCGGTATTAAAATCATCATCCATTTGTATTTTACAATCAGCACACAATTTTACAATTTGTTCGTCTATTGCACTTAAACCGCTTGTTCCATTTTCCGGAATTTGGTATTTAGCATTTGTAATTTCTTTGCGTGCTTCCATGAGCCGTTTCAAACCTTTTTCCGCATCCTGTAAACCCTTGATATTGATATCGAGTTCGGAAGAATAATGTGATTGCAGAAAAAGGAATTTTACGGCCATGGGTGAATACCCTTTATCGAGCAAGGGATGATCGCCGGTAAGAAATTGCATGGGTAAAATTGAATTGCCAAACGACTTACTCATTTTTTGCCCATTGAAGTTCAGCATATTCGTATGCAGCCAATAGCGAGCTCCCCCATGACCGCAACTGCCCTGGTTTTGGGCGATTTCGCATTCATGATGGGGAAATTTTAAATCCATACCGCCGCCATGGATGTCAAACTGTTGCCCGAGATATTTCATACTCATCGCCGAGCATTCGAGGTGCCAGCCCGGAAATCCCATGCCCCAGGGAGAGCGCCATTGCATAATATGTTCAGGTCCTGCTTTTTTCCACAGGGCAAAATCGATCGGGTTTCTTTTTTCTTCCTGTCCATCGAGATCGCGATAACCGGCCATCAGTTCTTCAACATTTCTTCCGGACAATATCCCATAATGATGTTGGGCGTTGTAATGCGTAACATCAAAGTACACTGAGCCATTTACTTCATAGGCAAAGCCCTGTTCCATTAGTTTTTCGATCAGTTCAATCTGTTCGATGAGGTGGCCAGTGGCTGTGGGTTCGATGGTGGGGGGTAGTGCATTGAACATCTCCATTACCTGATGAAAACCGATCGTATATTTTTGTACAATTTCCATGGGTTCGAGGCTTTCGAGTTTTGCCTGCGATTCCATCCGATTCACCCCTTCGCCGCGTTCGTTGGTCAGGTGTCCGGCATCGGTAATATTCCGTACATATCTCACCTGATAACCGCTATACCGGAGATAACGACAAATCATATCAAATGAGGAAAACGTGCGCACATTACCAATATGGGCGTCACTGTATACCGTCGGGCCACACACATATAATCCAACATGTGGTGCATGAAGCGGTTCAAATTTTTCTTTTTTTCGGCTAAGCGAGTTGTATATATGTAAAGACGACATGGTTGCAAATATATCGGGAAAAATTCAAATTAGCTTCGTGGCAGTCCGGATGTGCTATTCCAATAGCATCGCAGCGATCATAAGTGGTGTGTTACAAGAGAAAAAGGGCTTGTTAGCATACAGTTGTTGGCGAACGCAAGTAAAAAAATGAAACAAATTTCCGTATTTTTTTTGTTTCAATTTGATCAATTCACCATTGCTTTTTCGAAAGAGAGAATTTCCTCCAATGTGTTTCTTTCATTACTCAGTCGGGGCACTTTATGTTGTCCACCCAATTTGCCCTTGCTTTTCAGCCAGTTGCTAAAGGTCCCTGTAGGCATGATATTCAGTTTGGGTTTACTCAGGGCTATATCTTTATATCGTTTGGCTTCATAATCGGAGTTAACCGATTGCAGACATTTATCGAGTTCGCTCATGAAGCGATCGGCACTTTCGGGCATTTTGTCAAATTCGATAGCCCATTCATGACAACCGTTACCGGCATCGGAAAAATAAACCGGTGCGGCAGTGTAATCGTTCACAATGGCATCGGTTGCCCGACAGGCACAAGCGATAGCCTGATCAGCATTTTCAACGATCACTTCTTCACCAAAGGCATTGATGAAATGTTTCAAACGACCGGACACCTTTATTCTAAACGGATTAACGGAAGTAAATTGGATGGTATCGCCCACAATATATCGCCATAAGCCACCATTGGTACTGATGATGATGGCATAATTTCGACCGGTTTCTACTTCTTCGAGTTGACAGGTGAGTGGGAATTTATTTCCGTATTCTTCCATCGGCATAAATTCGTAAAAGATGCCATGGTTCAGAAACAGCAGCATACCATCGCGTCCAATAATATCTTGTGCCGCAAAGAAACCTTCGGATGCATTATAGGTTTCAAGATAATGCATTTTAGGGGAGGGGATGAGTTTATTGAATTGTGATACATAAGGCGTAAAATTCACCCCGCCATGCATATACAGTTCCAATCCGGGCCAGATATCATGCAGATTTTTTTTGCCGGTAATTTCAAATATTTTTTTAATCAGTACGATGGTCCAGGTGGGTACACCGGCTATCATGGTCACATCTTCACGAATGGTACTGTGGGCCATTTTTTCGATCTTTTCTTCCCACTCCTGCATCAGGGCAATGGAGATATCGGGTGTGCGGATCAATTGGGTGAAATACGACATATTCTGTATCATCACGGCCGACAAATCGCCATAGTAAGAATCAGTATTCAATTGGTTGATCTCATGACTGCCACCGAGGGTCAGGCATTTTCCGGAAAGAATTCCGGACTGGGGGAAATTGTGATAATATAAAGCCAAAACATCCTTGGCTGCTTTATAATGCCCATCCTCAAGCGATTCATTGCTCACCGGGATAAATTTGCTTTTATCGGATGTGGTACCACTCGATTTCGCAAACCAGGTGATGGGTGTATTCCAGAGGATGTTTTGCTCACCCTCCATCATCAATTGGATATAGGGTTTCAGATCATCGTACTCATGAACGGGTACCCGTTTCTTGAAATCTTTAAAATGATTGATCTGCTGAAACGAATGTTCGCGTCCAAAACGGGTAAATTGACCGGCATGTATAAGTGAATTGAATACCATAACCTGTGTGCTGTAAGGGTTGAGCAGAAAATTATCAATAGCACTCCAACGGAGTTTGATAATGCCCTTAAATGCCGGGTTCAGAATATTCATCTTCGTAAGTTGGAATGTATTTTTGATGTTTTTGGTGGTGCTAGCGGACACCCAAACACATTTTTTGCGGGTAAAAGTAATTTTTTTCCTGATAAAAAGAAAGCATTCCCGCGCTACTTTCCCATCCTTATTTTTGCGAAACCCGGCTACTGTTTATGAGGTGAAACCGGAATTTGTGTATATTTGAATCGGGGAGTGTTGAAAGCCAAACCGGCTTGCCCATAGGGTTGGGTGTATAGGTTTTTTAGGTTCAATAGAAAAAAATTTGCGAAAAAATAAAATTCTGTTACCTTTGCGCTCCCTTAGAAGTTCTTTTCGATACGATTTTGAAAGAATTGGGAGTGCCGGCATCCTAGATCGCCGGTACGTTTGAACCAAAAAAAATTAAATAATGGCTAAAGTTATCAGCGGCTTCGTAAAGCTGCAATGCAAAGGTGGTCAGGCTAATCCTGCACCTCCGATCGGTCCGGCGCTGGGTTCCAAAGGTGTGAATATCATGGAATTCTGTAAACAATTCAATGCGCGCACACAGGACAAACCCGGTAAAGTATTACCCGTTCTCATCACCGTTTATTCAGACAAGAGTTTTGATTTTGTGATCAAAACACCGCCTGCTGCCGTACAGTTGATGGAATATGCGAATATTAAAACCGGTTCAAAAGAACCCAACCGTAATAAAGTGGGTAAAGTGACCTGGGCCCAGG
>CAZFKA010000088.1:0-1156 GCA_964519155.1 uncultured Bifidobacterium sp.
TTCAATAGTACCATGCGACAGACGGAATAACCATGTTTTGCTGTGACGAACATGATAGCGAATTTCCTTGAGTGCTTTAACCGCAAGCATATTGAACTGATGATCACTGCTGCCGCTGAGTGCCGTGTAGATCATTTCGAGGAAGGACGACAACAGATAGATCTTCATTTGCGTTTGTGCAAAGTTTCCATTCGCGATTTCTGCCATCAGGTAATTTGCATATTGTCTTTCATCGCGATGAAATGCCAGTTCATCCGGATCGCGATGCGTAGCCATGATTTGCAGGGCGGTATGATAAAACGATTCCGCTTGACCGAAATAATCGAGTGAGATATTGGTCAGGGCCAGATCTTCTTCCAATAAAGGACCCCGGCTACACCATTCGGCAAGGCGTTGACCCATGATGAGACTGGTATCGGCAAAGCGCACCAGATATGCGTAACGAGCTTCTTGACTATTCATAGTACTAAATTTGTTTTGCGCCTTCAGGCATGACATAAAAAGTGGGGTGACGATAGGCTTTGTCATCAACCGTATCGAAAAAAACCGCTTCGTCGTCGGGGCAGGTCGATACGATATATTTAGCCGGTACTACCCAAATGGTGCGGCCTTCGCCACGACGGGTATAAATATCTCTTGCGTTTTGCAAAGCCATTTCTTTATCGCAGGCATGCACACTGCCTTCGTGTTTGAAAGGGGTGCCATTATTTTTTTGAATAAAAACTTCCCAGAGTTCCAGTTGTGAATCGTTGTTCATGATAAATAATTAAAAAGATGCTGAATATTGTTTTTTTGAGAATTCACTTGCTGCTTCACGTACCCATTGTCCTTCCTGATGATAATGGATATGATGCTTCATTCGCTGATGGTTGCAAGGGCCATGTCCGCCAACCACCTGCCAGAATTCATCCCAATTGATGGCACCAATGAGCCAGTGTTCACTTTCTTCATCGTAATGCAATGCGCTATCCGGAACGGTCAGTCCGATAAGGTGGGCCTGATCGACGGTTTTGTCGATAAATTTCTGACGAAGTTTATCATTGGTTTCGCGTTTGATATGCCATTGCATACTTTGTTGGGTATGGGTACTGGCACCATCATGTGGCCCAAACATCATCAAAGACGGCCACCACCAACGGTTCATGGCATCCTGCGC
>CAZFKA010000088.1:1166-12039 GCA_964519155.1 uncultured Bifidobacterium sp.
ACGTCGCTGGGCTTCGTTACCCCGCATCATGGTGGTCATGATTTCGTATCCTTGTCGCTGATGAAAACTTTCTTCTTTACAAATTCTCACCATCGCTCTGGAGTATGGGCCGTAGGAAGTGCGTTGAAGGGAAACCTGGTTAACAATGGCCGCTCCGTCAACCAGCCATCCGATTGCGCCGATATCTGCCCAGGTGAGTGCAGGGTAGTTGAATATGCTTGAATATTTTGCTTTCTGCTGGTGCAATAATTCAATCATTTCCTTGCGGTCCATACCGAGTGTTTCTGCGGCAGCATAGAGGTATAAACCATGTCCGCCTTCATCTTGTATTTTGGCCAGCAATATTTTTTTGGCTCTGATGGTCGGGGCCCGCAACACCCAATTGCCTTCCGGTTGCATACCGATCACTTCGCTGTGGGCGTGTTGCATCATTTGCCGCAATACTGTTTTACGATAAGCTTCTGGCATCCAGTCGCCGGGTTCAATTTTTTCTTCCTTGCTGATCCGGTTTTCGAAATGCTCGATCGCTGTTTTTTCTTTCGCTAAAAATGTTTCCATGGGGTAAAAGTGTTTATTAAAGAGTGCCTCGTTTTGCCTGTTCGGCTTCAATACTTTCAAAGAGGGCTTGAAAATTTCCTTTGCCAAAACTTCTGGCTCCTTTGCGTTGAATGATCTCAAAAAAGAGGGTGGGCCTGTCTTCTACCGGTTTAGTGAATATCTGCAACAAGTATCCTTCCTCATCCCGGTCAACCATAATGCCAAGATTTTTCAGCACATGTAAATCTTCGTCAATAAGACCCACCCTGTTCAGTACAGTATCGTAATAGCTACCGGGGACATGTAAAAATTCCACTCCTCTTTTTCTGAATTCGGTAATGGTATGCACAATATCATCTGTGGCAACAGCGATATGCTGACAACCCGCGCCATCGTAAAAGTCAAGATATTCCTCCACCTGCGATTTTTTTAAACCCAACGCCGGTTCATTGATCGGGAATTTAATGCGACCATTGCCACTCGTCATTACCTTACTCATCAAAGCGGTGTATTGGGTGGAAATGTCTTTATCGTCGAACGTCACCAGATTAGCAAATCCCATCACATTGGCATAATAAGATGACCATACATTCATCTCGCCGAGCGGTACATTGCCTACCATATGATCGATATATTTCAAGCCGATTTCGGTTGGATGATAATCGCTTTCCCAGGCAACAAAACCGGGCAGAAAAATGCCGCGATAATTTTTTCGTTCCACAAACAAATGCACGGTATCGCCATAGGTTTTGATACCACTGATCATCACATAGCCATCGTCGTCGTGTAAACGATAAGGTTCGCAAAATGAAATAGCCCCGCGGCTCATCGATTGGTGATAGGCTTCGGTGGCATCATTGACCCATAAAGCGATCACCCTTACACCATCACCATGTTTTTTGATGTGTTCGGAAATATAAGATTGATTGTCGAAAGGAGTCGTCAGTACCAGTGTGATCTTGCCTTGGCGCAACACATAACTGCACTGATCTTTACGCCCCGTTTCAAGTCCGCAGTAGGCAAGGCTTTGAAACCCAAAGGCTGTTTTGTAATAATAGGCCGCCTGTTTGGCATTCCCGACATACAGTTCAACATAATCGGTACCGTTGATCGGAAAAAAATCACGGGCTTCTTCAAAAATTTTTTCGCCGCTATAATCGTAGTTGCGAATATTGGTCAGTACTTCCATATAGAATTCAATTTTGACAACAAAAGTATTTGCCCTCTTTGCCAACTACTATGAGTGAAGTCAAGCCGGGGTTTGATATTTATCAATCATTCATGCGTCAATCTCTTCGAGGCGAGCGGTAAAATGACGCAGGTATTTCGATTCTTCAATTATACGTAGTCCCTTGATGTTGTCTCGTTTTTGAAAGACTTCGAGTATCACTTCGGCCACATAATCGATATGACTTTGGGTATACACCCGACGCGGAATAGCCAGGCGCACCAACTCCTGCCGTGCCGGTATCAATTGCCCATCATCATCGTATTTGCCAAACATCAGCGAACCGATCTCCACACTGCGTATACCGCCTTCGGCATACAAGGCCGCAACGAGTGCCTGTCCGGGATACTGTGAGGGAGGAATATGTGGTAAAAAGGTTCGGGCATCGATATATACGGCATGACCACCTGCGGGCAACATCACCGGTACCTGATGATCGTGAAGTTTAGCGGCGAGATAACTAGTGGTTTGAATACGGTATCGCAGATAATCTTCCGACATTACTTCGCCGAGGCCCACGGCTATGGCTTCAAGATCTCTTCCGGCCAAGCCACCATAAGTGGGAAAGCCTTCCGTAATAATGAGCAGGTTGCGACAGCGGTTGGCCAGTTCAGTGTCGTGCATAGCCAAAAAGCCTCCTATATTGGCGAAAGCATCTTTTTTGGCACTCATCAGACATCCGTCGGCATAGGCAAACATTTCAGAAACTATGTCCGGTATGGGGATATAGGCGTATCCCGCTTCCCGTTGTTTGATAAACCAGGCGTTTTCGGCGAAACGGCAGGCGTCGATAAAAAACGGGATACCATATTTTTTTGCGACTGCACTCGCGGCTTGAATATTGTGCATGCTCACGGGTTGACCGCCACCGCTGTTATTGGTCACCGTCATAATGATCATTGCAATATTATCTTCCCCTTTTTCACATATCGTTTGTTCGAGTGCCGGCACATCCATATTGCCCTTGAAAGGTGCCGGAGTTTGTATATCACGACTTTCGAAGCAGGGTAAATCGATACCGATAGCACCGCTGTATTCAATATTTGCGCGAGTGGTATCGAACAAGGTATTGCTGATCACAAATTTTCCGGGGCCGCCTTTTACAGCAAACAAAATTTTTTCTGCTGCCCTGCCTTGATGGGTCGGAATGACCAAAGGCATACCGGTCATGTTTCGTATCACCGATTCGAAAAAATAGAAGCTGTTACTACCGGCATATGACTCATCTCCTTTCATCACGGCAGCCCATTGATGGCTGCTCATGGCACTGGTACCGCTATCGGTTAGGAGATCGATGATGACATCTTTCGCTGCGATGAGAAAGGGATTAAACCAGGCGTTGCGTAAAATTTTCTGACGCTCTTCGGCGGTGGTAAAATAAATGGGTTCAACCGATTTGATCTTAAACGGTTCAATCACTGTATGCATAATCAATATTTATCGTAAGCGCCCTTTTCGTAGAAGGGGAAATTATACAGCAAGTGGTTCAGCTTGCCACGATTCCCAATATTCCGGAATGCTGTACTGCATGGCGAGTTCGGTAAGCATCACGGGTTTGAACGGATCGATCATCACGGCCGTTTCCTGTGTTTCTTTTTTGCCGATGCTGCGTTCTATTGCACCGGGATGGGGGCCGTGCGGGATACCTGCCGGATGCAGCGTGATCTGTCCTTGTTGTATATGGTTGCGACTCATAAAATCGCCGTCAACGTAATAGAGGATCTCATCGCTGTCGATATTGCTGTGATGATACGGTGCCGGTATGGCCTCAGGATGATAGTCGTAGAGACGTGGTACAAAGCTACACACCACAAAATTGTTTCCCTCGAAAGTTTGGTGAATAGGGGGCGGCATATGAATACGCCCTGTAATGGGCTCAAAATTTTTGATATTGAACGCATACGGAAAGTGATAACCATCCCACCCTACAACATCAAAGGGATGGTTGGCATAGTGGTACGGAAAAATGCTCCCCTGCTTTTTGATCATCACGCTGAATGCACCCTCTTCGCTAAATGTTTTTAATTCGCCCGGTGTTCTAATATCGCGTTCGCAAAAAGGAGAATGTTCGAGGAGTTGCCCGAATTCGTTGCGGTAACGTTTGGGGGTGACAATGGGTGAAAAGCTTTCAATAAACAACATCCGGTTGTCTGTGGTTGCCCATTTCAGTTCATACACCGTGCCACGTGGAATGATGAGATAATCGCCTTCTTCAAAACTGATACAGCCATACATGGTGTTCAGCTCGCCATGCCCCCGGTGAATAAAAAGCATTTCGTCGGCATCTGCATTTTTAAAAAAATAGTCTGACCAGCGCGTGGGTGCGGCGATACCGATATGGAGGTCATTATTGACAAACAGTACTTTTCGGCTTTCAATATAATCGTCGCAAGGGGGAATATCGAACGTTTGAAAGCTCATCATCCGCAGATTATTTTTTACCGCTATTTTGGGTTGTATATCAAATTCCGGTTCTACCTGGGTCACCCGTGTGGGTGGATATAAATGATAAACGAGACTGCTCATGCTGCTGAATCCCTGTGTGCCGACGAGTTCTTCATGATAAAGCGAACCGTCGCCCTGGCGATATACGGTATGTCGTTTGTGGGGTATTTTTCCCTGACGTTGATAAGTGGGCATGGTATAATAATTTTCTGCAAAGGTGGCATACACAGGATTGAATTCCCTTGCCATATTTCAAAATGAAAATTGATAATTATCAACTTCTACTGCAAGTACACAAAATAATTTAGCAGTCGCAAAACGCTGAAATGTTTTGACCCATTGACCCAATAAAACAAAGGAATATGCAGATCAAACAACTTTATACCAAATGCCTATCACAGGCCTGTTATTACATTGAATGCGACGGGGAGGCTGCAATCATCGACCCTCTGCGCGACATTCAGCAATACCTTGATTTACTTGAGGAACACCATAGCCGTCTGAAGTATATTTTCGAAACCCACTTTCATGCTGATTTTGTCAGTGGCCATGTCGATCTTGCTGATAAGACCGGTGCTGCTATTGTATTCGGCCCCGGTGCACAACCCGGTTATGATGCCACAATTGGAAGCGACGGGATGCGCTTTTCGCTGGGGTCTACCGAAATAGAATTGCTACACACGCCCGGTCATACGCTTGAGAGTATTTGTTTGTTGTTGTACAAAAACGGAACACCCTTTTGTTTGTTTACCGGAGATACTTTATTTCTGGGTGATGTTGGCCGGCCTGATTTAGTACAAAAGGTCAAGAAGGAAATTACTCCGCAATACCTGGCGGCGCAACTGTATCATTCGCTACACAATAAGATTGGTCCTTTGCCCGATGAAGTCATTATTTATCCCGGGCATGGGGCAGGGAGTGCTTGTGGCAAACACATGAGTGACGCAAAGACAGATACACTGGGCAATCAACGAAAATTCAATTATGCGTTAAATCCTGCGCTCACCGAAGATCAGTTTGTACAATTGGTGACAGAGGGGTTGACAGAACCACCGGCCTATTTTCCGCAGAATGTGCTCCGCAATTTGCAAGGCAACGAACATTCGATCGACTATATTCTTCATCACCACGTAAGGGCATTTGATATTACCCAATTAGCGCAAAAGTTGTTGCACGAAAAAGAACTCGTATTATTGGATACAAGAGATAAAGAAGATTTTTGTTCATCCCATCTTGCGCGATCACTATTCATTGGCTTGGATGATCAGTTTGCGCCTTGGGTCGGAACCCTCATCGAGCGAATCGATACGCCGATTTTGCTGATCACTGATTTTGGCAAAGAGGAAGAAGCGATCATGCGGCTCAGCCGGGTAGGTTACGACAATTGCATTGGGTATCTCCATGCTGATGTGGATGCATGGGAAGCGGCTGGTTTGCAAACAGAATCGATCGATAGTATCAGTGCGCGGGCTTTTGCGTTGTTAGTCCGACGAAGCAGCGGATTGCAGTGCCTCGACGTACGGCGAAAAAATGAATACGAGCAGGCGCATCTTCAAGGAACGATCAATATTCCGTTGAATTATCTTGCAAAGAATGTCGATCAACTCGATAAGGATAAGCCATTGTATGTGCATTGCGCAGCCGGCTATCGGTCGGTGATCGCTATTTCAGTCTTGAAAAGGCTGGGATTCAACCAACTGATAAATATCGCCGGTGGGTTTTCGGCGCTAAGCCATACCGATCTGGAGATTGAAAGAAATACGGTTGCGATGATTGATATTTAGCGGAGCGTTTTGACGACAAAAAGAAAAGAAAAGATCGAAGAAATACAAGAACCCTGCAAAGCACCTCTCTGCTACAAAGAAAAAACCCTGCCATAAGCAAGGTTTTTTTTGTGTCGGGAGGACAGGATTCTCTCCAGCTGACCACTGTGTCCAAACAGAAGAACTCTGAAATCCACTACTATTCTGACTTTACAAGGATTTTTAGCTTAAATTTTTAGCTTAAAAGCCATTTCAATACTGACATAGGTGTAAGTATAAGTGTCAAAATAATAAACTTTGGTGTACAGCCATTAATTATTTTCAATGGTTTGATTAATGAGTAACCATATCAAAATAAGTCTATCTATGTTACCTGATAGCAAAGAAAATACAGCATAACTCATTTTAGCCTTGCTTTTTTACAAGCATAGACTAATACCTAAACTTTTACCTTTCCCTTTATATTAATATTAATAATAAGGTTTAGGCTAAGGTCTAGGATTTTTTACAATCATAGAGATAGAAGACTATAAAAAAAATCTTTTTACTTTTTTATCATTCCTTGAAGCCTATCCATGAATTCATCAAAAGGTAGTTCTTCTGTTACAGTTTCATCGCAATTGGATAAATCCAACCCTGATAGGTCTATATTAAATTGCAAGGGATAATTCTCTCTGTACATATTAAGTTCATAATGCACTTTCCTAAGTAGTTTATTATGTAATTTGTTATACCTTTTGTAGTACTTATTCATAGTACCTCTTGAGATAGCAATTTTTTCAATTTGATTTTTGAGATAATCTATAAAGTCAAATTCATGGAATCTATGGCTCTTTTTGTATTGTAGCATATAATCCCAATAAGCTATATCAAACCTATCTAAAGCACTATGTAAGAACCTATGCAATTCCTTTATTTTCTTTCTTGAAATCATATCAATACATCAATTTAGTGAACTGCAATGAGTAGGGGTTTGATAGGTGGCAAGGATTTATTCTCTTTCGAGAATAAGAAATCTTTTCACATCAACCTCACCTTTATTGTTTGATATTTTGATATAATACAAACCACTTATGAATTTATTGCAGTCAATTTTAAGGAAGCTACTATTAAAACTTTCTTTCAAAATACTACATCCTTCAATAGTAAAAATTTCATATTCACCTAAATATTTGTTAGGAAATTCAATATTCAAATAATGTCTAACAGGGTTTGGATAAATCAAGAATTTCAATTTATCTATATCACTAAGAATATTAGGTGCTGATGGTATTTGAAATTGGGTTTTTACTGGATGGTGGTCTGATGTATTAGCCCAAGTATAATTTTTAATAACCTTTGCGCTATTGTTTATATAATATGGAAACATCTCATTTGAGATGAAAACATGGTCTATCATATTTGGATAACCAATAAATGAATTCATGCCAGTTTTTGACAATGGCAATGTTACAGCCTTATAATTAACTGAATCATCAACCAAATACTTAAAAGTTGATTGGTTAGAATTATAGCAAATAGTTGTATCCAAATCGTCATTAATATCACCTAATATAATTAAACTATCACTTGAATAGTATAAGTCTAACGTATCTTTTAATTCCTTACAAAAGTTCACCCTCATTGCACAAGAAATGCTATCTCCAGTTGATTTTGTGTGAATGATAATAAACTTAAATGGTCTCCATACATTATCTGAACATTTAATATCACATTTTACATAAAATGGAAATCTGCCATAAGTGTTATAATTAATAGTTGGGCTTGACTGCATTAAAGGTTTAACCTTAATGTTACCAACCATTGATTTTCGATATAGAAATCCAAATTTCAATGAATTAGGATAATTGACGCTGTTGGTATCAAATGCCCCACTACCATAATAGGAATAGTAATACCCAAAATTTCCATTTAGGTTGTTTGCTAACCATTTAAAGGAATCAACATTTACTACTTCCTGACAAGTATATATATCAGCATTAATCTGATTCATAACATTCTTGACATTTGTAGCCTGACCATTTAAACTTGTATCACTACCAAAATATCTTAAATTCCATGTAACAACATCTAATGTGTCGTTATAGATTTGTGCCATTGTAATTTTAACACTAACTAATAAAAAAACAATAATGGATACTCTCTTCATAAATTAAAATTACTCTTTTTTAATCAGTTCCTTTTGATGTAACAAACATGAAGCTTCCAAAATGGTTTCTCCCATTGATTCTGGTATTACAGTTTTATCTATTTCATAAAATTCCTCTGATATAATTAAATTGCCTTTTGAATCATAAACAGCAGCTTGTTTTTTTGAAATACTATTTGTACTGCAATCTATGTGGTACAAATATTTTACAACAACATTGTAATAAGTCTTAGGCTTACTACCACCATAATATTTAAAAGTTTTCTCTTCAATTTTCACCCAAATATTAAATGAATTAACTTCTGTCGAAAATTCAAAATCAGGTTTTTCTGTTTTATAGTAAATATAGTATTTACCCTCTCCTTGTGATGTTCCAATATAGTACCAGCTTTGTGCTAATCCTTCAAAAGAGAACATTAAGAACGATATTGCTAAAAATAATCTACTCATGGTATTTTTTTTTTTGAATTTAAGCCAATATATGCATTTATGCCTATAGGCATAAAATACAAATATAAGCATATATGCTTACAATGGTGCTATAGCTAATTTTCACCTTTGTTATGTGATAGGAGTAAAGGATAAAAGATTATTAAAGGCATTTGGTGAACACCTGAGAAATGTTAGAAGAACTCATGGATTTTCCCAAAGTAATCTTGCCAATACAGCAGATATTTCATTATCACAAGTTAGTAGAATTGAAAGAGGAGAAATTAACCCAACCTTATGTACACTCTATGCTATTTCAAAAGCTTTAGAAGTAGAGTTAGAAGAAATTGTAAAATTTAAAGTAAAAGGCAAATAGCCCCCCCCATTTCTTCTACAAAAACAAATATTCATTTCAAAATGTACATTGTTTCATTTCAAAATTGAGATGTATTTAATTTCATTTGCTATTACATTCTACAACAACAAATGAAAAAAACGCTATTTATATTTATTCACTTTGATTTTTGATTTTGTAATAGCTTAGGATTAACCCTGCCTATGCTACACAAATAAATGAATACATTCTACAACATAAGAAATAATGCTACTACATAAAAACCTTTCCAATTTTGTCTGAATACTATATAGGTTTAGGACAAAAATGGAAACAATATGAAAAGGATACCCATTGCTATAAACAATGAGTACCCTTTAAATTAAGCATGAGCTAATACACCATTAGAAGATGGTTTATAGAATTGTACAGTAGGCATTTCTACTTGGTCTTCCTTAATATATTCATATTTGAAATTAAGGGTAACCACCTCTCCTGTACTTTTCTCTGTATAGGTGTATGGCTCACATTCCTGTTTGACAATTTTGCCTGGCATTTCTCTACCAATGAGAGAAATACATGTAGCTTCATCAAATGTTGTTGGAATTGACATTTTAGGTGCTGAAACATAATTTCCACCATTGGCAGATTTTACAATTTCTAAATCACCTTGAATGATTAAGGCAAAAAATTCTTTGTTTTTACCTTCTGACTGTCGTTTTTGGTAATTGATAATTTTAACCATTTTGTTTAAATTTTTGAGTTAATGAATATTGATTATGTACATATCCAAAATTAGGAGGGGATTGAAAGGAGATACCTTTGTTTTGTAGTAGTGCTATTATGTTACATCAACAAATGATGTTATGTTCTACAGTTGAATCAATAATAATTGTAGACTTAATCAAAACACAGCTTGTTGATGTAGTATGAAATCTTTAGCTGATAAATTTTTACATTATTATTTCCACCTATAAGTTTTCATGGAGAACTCTTAGGGATGGGGATGAAGATTGACATAAACAGTAGGGGGTATCTTTTCAGGGAGGATTGTGTAAGAGAAAATGAGGTCTAAATTTTTTTTAGAAAAAAAATCTTTGGTAAGGTGAGGCATTTCTAAAAGGTAGTCTTAAACTACGTAAATTGGTTACGTACTGCATACTCATTTTTACAATAATTTATTCTTAATTTTAGTACCTTAATAAGTATATAATGGCACATGACCCAAAACTAGAAGTATTTAAAATAATTCTAAAGTCAAAAGGAGATAATAAAGGAAACAGATTTCGAGATAGTTTTAGAAACAGGGTCTCAACTATTTCTTCCTTAGTTGATAAATCCCCTGAAAACATTTACAGAGAGTATTACAAACACTTTCTAAATTCTATTGATTTAACTGGATACAAAAAGGATGACTCTAGAAAAAAGGCAATTAAGATTAAAAAGAAAGAAGTTGATGGGGTAGGAATGCAATCAGTGGTAAATCCAATCACAGATGATAATTTCATTATTAAAGGAGTTATAAATGGGGGGAAATATGGTGTAAACAGAAATCTTGGTAATGTAGATAATGTATCAGACGATAAAGAAATTAGCATTAAGAATGTTGTAGGTGATGATTATTATTTTTTACTCTATACACCCATCGATAGCAATATTGGTGTTTTGATGATACAAAGCTATACTGATAATAAGGTATCAGATATTTTTAGGGAGCATGTGAAAAAGTATTTTGAAATAGAAAGTAAAATAACTTGTGACATAGAAATATTCGTTCCTATCACTATGAAAAATAAGTATCTTGAAACTGCTCTTTTTAAAAAGGTTTCATTCTCCACAGATTTCACAGTTAAAGGTGAAATGGAAGAAGACATTTCAAAACAATTTGATTTACAAGTTAAAATTGAAATAGTTGATAAAACAGATAAAAGTTTGTCAGCGTACCCTTTTTTCGGTCAATTCAAAAGTAGAGGATTTGTTTGATTTTT
>CAZFKA010000089.1:0-11748 GCA_964519155.1 uncultured Bifidobacterium sp.
CACCTGATGAGCAGCAATGGGTATCGCCAGAATATTTTTTTCCTTGAGATCTGCACAAAATTTTGCTGCCGGATAGTCTGCCACGGTTTCAAAGATTACAATATTGGTCTCAACAGGCATAACAGAATAAACATATTTATTTTTAATTAATATGTCTTTTAGTTGTTTTGCATGATCATGATCGGTTTGCAGCCGATCGATATGATGATCGAGCGCATAAATACCAGCGGCGGCAAGATATCCCGCCTGACGCATGCCACCGCCAAACACCTTGCGAATTCGTCTGCCCTGATGAATAAAATCTTTTTTGCCCAATAATAAACTACCGACAGGTGCACCCAAACCCTTACTCAGACAAATAGAAATACTGTCGAAAAGCTGACCGTATTGTGTGGGTGTTTCTTTTTTCGCCACCAAAGCATTCCATAGTCTTGCTCCGTCGAGATGAAATTTTAAGTTGTGCGCATTGCAAAGTTCCCTGATTTTCAATAATTCATCCCATTCGTAACAGGCACCTCCCCCTCTGTTGGCTGTATTTTCGAGTGAGACAAGGGCTGTTGCCGGTTTGTGTACATCATCAGGATTGATGGCTGACCCTACATGCGCTGCGGTAATTCTGCCTCTGTCGCCACCGATGGCTTGCACCTGACAGCCGCTGTTAAAGGCAATACCACCTCCTTCGTAAATATATACATGACTTGTTTTATCGCAGATCACTTCATTACCGGCTTGGGTATGGCATTTAATACCGATCTGATTGGTCATGGTACCGCTGGGGCAAAACAAGGCCGCTTCCATCCCAAACATGGATGCAGCCTTGGTTTCAAGCGCATTTACGGTAGGGTCTTCCCCAAATACATCGTCACCCACTTCTGCCTGCATCATGGCTTCAAGCATACCGGGTGTGGGTTTAGTAAAAGTGTCGGAACGGAGATCAATAGTCATGGGGTAAAAATAGGGAAAAAGTTGAAAATGATAGGGTCAATTGCATTTGAAGAGATATATGGGTATATTTGTTTTCTTCGGTTGCTAACATTCTATCTGTTTGAATAGTCATTACCGAAAATTTGTACTAATGAAGAAAATGCTTGTTACCTTATTGCTTACGGTCAGCTTTTATTGTCAGGCGCAATACGTGACTATTCCGGACCTTAATTTCAGAAATAAACTGATGCAGCTCTATCCGTCATGTTTCAATGGCTTACAGCAGATGGATACCACTTGCAATGACATTATCAATGAAACTGAGTTGTATATTGGTCAACTAAGTATCGCATCAGTAGAGGGGATCCAGTATTTTGACAATTTAGATTCCCTCGATTTCACAATCAATCAGATAAGCGTACTGCCCCCTCTCCCCAATAGCTTGAAATACCTTCGTTGCGGACAAAATAGTTTGACTTCGGTTCCCGTACTTCCGGATTCATTGGAATATTTTGATTGTATGCAGAATTCAATCACTGTATTGCCGCCACTGCCTCTTAGTTTGAAAAAACTTGGCTGTCAAAGAAATTTACTGAATGTGATTCCCGTGTTACCGCCAAGTATACTGGAATTATGGATAAGTGAAAATCCCTTGAATAGTTTGCCTTTACTACCTCCCAATCTTACGTTATTTTCATGCGGCCACCTAAATCTCGATACTTTGCCAAATTTGCCGAATACATTAAAAACACTCTACTGTAACAATAACAATCTTACTTCAATTGCTAAGATGCCTGATAGTTTAGAGATGTTGTATTGTAAAAATAATAAACTAATAAACCTTCCTTCTCTAAACACGTCATTGCAGTATTTGTATTGCGACACCAATCAGCTGACCGTTTTGCCTCCTTTGCCATCCTCACTACTTAGTTTGAGTTGTTTTACGAATAAATTAACTTCGATTCCTTCTTTACCAGGCAATTTATATGGACTAAATTGTAATAATAACCCGTTTTTAAATTGTTTGCCACTTTTACCCCAATCATTAACGACATTACAAATCGGTCTCACTAATATTGCATGTATTCCCAATCTGGTCAATGGCATTAATATTCCTTTGCCGATTTGCCCGAACGGTTCAGCGTGTGAATCCAGCCCAACACTTTCGGGGCATGTCTTTAACGATGTCAACAATAATGCAATATTTGATAGCGGTATCGATTATTATATAATGGCTATTAATATAAGCAATTCAAATGATTGGTACGCAACATCGCAAAATACAGGCTTTTATCAGTTGAAGCTTGATTCGGGAGTAGTAAATACAGTGACCTGTACCACGCCTGGACCGTATTTCGCCATTACACCATCCAGCTTCAATATCACGCCGGTCAATGGAGCGGATCAGGGAAATAATTATGATTTTGCGATTTATTTAAATCCAAATATCACCGATCTGCGAGTCGATATCGCTCAAGGTCCGGCGCGACCCGGGTTTCAGCAATGGGTTAGTATTAATGTGAATAATGATGGAACTAAATACAATACACTTGCAACCCTTAAATTGTTAAAACCGCCTACATTTAACTATTTAAATGCAACACCGGCTATTTCACAGCAATCAGGCGATACTTTGATCTGGAATAATATTGCGGTCAATGTGTTTGATCAAAAGTCATTTTCTGTAAACTTGGGTATTCCCGCAAACGAAGTAATCGGTACGAACTTCCAGATGGAGGCCTGGGTAGTGCCGCAGACAAGCGATACAACTCCGGTAAATAACCACGTGAATGACGACGGTTCTATACAAGGCTCCTATGACCCAAATGATAAAAACGTGTCGAAAACGCAACTTGACCCAAATAATATTACGGAAGAACTCAAATATACCATTCGATTTCAAAATACCGGAACCGATACCGCTTTCAATATTATGGTGAGGGATGAACTTAGTGAAAACCTTGATTTATCAACATTTCAGATGATTGGAGCAAGCCATCCTTATACTTTTCAGATCAGAGACAGAGGTCTGCTCGAAGTTTTTTTCCAGAATATATTGTTACCCGATTCCAATATTAATGAACCTTTATCGAATGGTTATTTTCAATATGTGGTGAAACCAAAAGCCACCATGAATTTGAATAAGAACATTGTCAATAGCGCAGCAATTTATTTCGACTTCAATGCGCCGATTTGGACCAACAGTGTAACATCATCTTTCTTGCCAATGGGCGTTTCAGCATTGACAAAAACTGAAGCGATCGTTTACCCCAATCCTACCACGGGCAAAATACATATCATCATTTCCGAACCCAAAGGCGTCTTTACTTTGTCGGATATTAATGGGAGTATCATTTCGAAAACCACAGTTAGTAAAGAAGCGGATATTGATTTGAGCATGCTGAATAACGGGATATATATTGGAAAAGTAGACACAGAAAAGGGCATTAAAGTGATGAAAATTTCAAAACAGGATTAAATTTATTGTCCGTACTCAGTTCTTCGCTTTACGACAGCAGTCTTCACATGAAAGGCATCTTTTTCCGAACCACGGTTCGGATTTAGGCAAATTTATATATATATACTTATATATTTATTTATAATTTCCGAACTACAATTCGGATTTGACCCACAATTTGTGTACTTTTGTGTAAAAACAATGTAGTTTCCGAACAATAATTCGGTTTTATGAAAATTATGGAAAAGTTAATGAAATTGGGACAGCAAATGATGGAAAGAAGGGAGCAATTGCGACTTTCACAACTGGATATTGCAGGTATAGCCGGCATAAGTGATACAACTTTACGGAATATTGAACGAGGGAAACCGACTGTTGCATTCATACACTGGATAAATGTGGCTGATATATTGGGACTTGATTTCACATTAATGAATAAAAAAATGAGTGATGCGACAAGGGAGGGTATTCAATAATCAGGTATTGGCCGGTGTAATTTCTAAATTGGATGATGGCTCCTATGAATTTGATTATGATGAAAGCTATTTTGCTGATAGTAATAAACCTGCCATCAGTTTGACCCTCCCCAAAACACAAAAAACATATTCAGCACCCTTTCTTTTCCCTTTCTTTTTCAATTTATTAAGTGAGGGAAGCAATAAGAAATTACAAAGCAGATTATTAAAGATTGATGAAGATGACCATTTTACTTTTTTGCTCAGAACGGCGGCACATGAAACGATAGGCGCTATCAGGCTAGAAGAAATAAAAAGAGAGCATAAATGAAAGCACTCAATGTTTGCCCGGCAACCTTACAGCAAGGATATGAAACCTATAGCCCAAAAGCTTTGCGGCAATTATTTGCCGGCAAAAAGGTTTCACCGATCTTAAAATATATTATAAGCGATGCAAAAAAAGAACACCGAACGCTGCTCAATGAAAACCGTACACGTATTTCCATTTCAGGCGTACAAGAAAAGTTTTCGATGAAACTTGATAAAAGAGACCTTGTACTGACCGACAGAAATGGAACCCATATTTTAAAACCCATACCCACCGACCTTGATTTTGTAGAATATGTACCTGCCAATGAACATGTGACCATGCAAATTGCTGAGCAGATATATAAACTCGATACAGCTAAGAACGGACTGATTTTTTTTGCTGATAATGAACCCGCCTATATCACCAGGCGGTTTGATGTAATGCCTGATGGCAATCGATGTTTGAAAGAAGATTTTGCAAGCCTGCTTCAAAAGACAAGCGAGCAGCAGGGAAACAAGAATTTTAAATATGAAGGCAGTTATCTTGAAATGGGAAGGGTGATAGACGCTTTTCTACCGGCGGGGCTTATCGCGAAGGAAAGCCTTTTCAAACTGAGTATTTTTAACTACCTCATCAGCAATGGGGATGCGCATGTAAAGAATTTTTCGGTGATCGATTACTTACAGGATGGAGTATATATGTTGGCTCCCGCATACGACTTAATTTGTACTCGTCTGCATATCGACGATGACGATTTTGCATTGGAAGACCGCTTATACCCTGACGATTATCAGCATCCGAGTTTTACATATTATGGTTTTCATACCTACGATGATTTTTATGATTTCGGAATCATGCTGGGTTTGGTACCTAAACGGATCACTCAGTTTCTGCAATTATTTTTATCAAAAACACAGGAAGTAGAAGCATTGGTATCACGTTGCTTTTTGTCAGAAGAACTGAAGAAGCTTTATCTGAAACACTATACCGATAAAGTAACGAGGCTTTCACTTTCACTAAGCAAGAAAATATAACTGAAGAAAAAGCATTTACCGCTAAAGCAACACCTTATTTACATCTTCGTCTTTTGACTTTCTGCTAATTATTTTCTACTACCCCATCTAACCAACCCCATTCCCCCCAGGGCTCCCAGCGTATCAGCCACCCCATCCCACACATCAAAGCTTCTGCCGGCTACGCAATACAACTGATAATATTCAAGACCGAAGCCATACAGGATGGCGAGCGCCAAAATAAACAGTAAGGAGGTCATTGATTGATTACTGAACAAATACCACAAGGCAAAAAAGCCTGCGAAAAACAAGAAGTGAACCAATTTATCTATATTATCGAAAAGGCCAAGTTTGGGAATTTCACGTCCCGGTAATGAGCAACCGATAAATATCACGGCGGTCCAAATGACGGCCAATGCAAGGGTAAGTCTTTTTCGTGATGAGAGATAAGCGCTGATCGTTTTCATGAGCGGGAAAGCTGCAAGTCTAAAGTTGTAAGTTACAGGATTCGAGCTGCAAGCTACAACGAACGGCTTCATTCCAATCATATGGGCGCAAAAAAATTCCGCTCACCAAGAACGGAATTTGAATATTATTTTTTTTAAACGGTTTTGTCGCGTACGCACAACTTGTAACCGCCTACTGCGTATTGCCTATAGCGTACTGCCAACCGCCCTAAGCTCCGATTAGTGCTTTATAAGCTTCAGCATCAAGCAGTTCTGATGTATCCGCCCCATCGGCAATCGTTACTTTCACCATCCAGCCATCGCCATACGGGTCATTGTTTACTGCTTCAGGATTGCTTTCCAAACCCGGGTTTACTTCCGCAATGGTGCCGTTCAAGGGTAAAAATAAATCTGATACTGTCTTCACCGCCTCAACAGTGCCAAAGATATCACCGCTTTTCAGCTCGTTGCCGACGGTGTTGATATCAACAAACACGATGTCGCCCAATTCGCTTTGCGCAAAGTCGGTAATGCCCACGGTGGCGGTGTTTCCTTCGATGCGAATCCACTCATGGTCGCTGGTGTACTTAAGTTCTGCAGGGATATTCATATTGAATGCCGTTTTTTAATGTTTAGAAAGTTGAAAAATATTTTATCAAAAAGTGCTGTAAATATAATTTTAAAATTTTACAATCATAACGCAGCGTGCTAATTAAGCATTATTTGTTTCTGGTGCATCATCTGTTGCTTCCACCGCATCTTCAGCAGTCTCTTCATTCAGCAAATCAAGGCGTTTCAAAATACCGTACCATTTGATCATTTTTTTCATGTCGCTCACATACACCCTGTCTTTATCATATTCAGGAAACAAGGCAGCAAATGTTTTACTGATGGTTTTATTGTCTGCCTTACTCACATCAAGACTCTCCACCGAACCTTCATTGGCTTTGAATGCCTGAAACACTTCGTACAAACGCACATTTTCCGTCATAGTAAATACTTCAATACTGTCGAGCGGGGTCACATTATGCGAACGCGCCGCTACAAATTTGGTGGTATTATCGTCGAGGTTTTTAACTATCGCACCATCGCTTTTGGTTGACAGCAACTGATACAAACCACTCAAACCCGAAATAGCGACTAACTCATTATATCTCATTCCTTAAAAAATTTTGTGTCGCAAATTTAAAAGCTATTTTAAAAATAAAAATTTGTTTTTCTCCAAATTTGAATTTTACAATTTGTTGATTTTTTCCCGGTATTGTTTACCATCACACTCAATTTTCATCAAGTAAATGCCGGATGCGAAATCAGCCAGTGACAGACTTACTTCCAATCGCGAAAAATAAGTATTACTGAAAACGATCTTACCGGTCAAATCTCGCAATTCAATACTGATCTGTTTAACGAGCTCATCGCCAAATCTGATTTGAAGCCTGTCGTAAGTCGGATTCGGATACACGCTGATCAAGTCGTTGTTGTAAGCCGATAAACCACTACCTCCACATGGGTAAAGATTTTTTGCCCCCGGTGTACCTGTTGTACATGAACGATCCCAGCTTACAGCTTTATTTAAGTTGCCAGTGGAATCAATCAACTGCAACGAGTATCCGCCTCCGTTGGGCAGAGGTGTATAAGGCGCTGACGATAAATAGCAAACCGACTGAAATACCCGGCCGGTATTGTCAAATAATTTTACAACATCTTTGGTATTGTTGAGACCGAAAGTCACCGGTCCGAACGAATTCGGTACCGACGGATATTGCGATTGAAATTTGATCAAGTCGTTATACACTGTTACATAACCATAGGGCGGAATATTGGTGCCATTCGCAAATGTATAGGCATTATTATTTTTATCACTGATCTTCCATCCGCTGATATTCACCGCAGCATTGGTCTTGGTATGTATTTCTATCCAGTCGCCCGCATCGGCCGCCAGCGAAGAATTGTAATTGATCTCATTGATTAAAGGGTTTTCAACACAGTTAGAAAAAGCGGTACCGGGAGAACCACCCATACATCCATCAAACCAACTGGTTTGCAAATTAGGATTTGCTCCTGTGGTAACAAGCTCCATCGTACGGCCGTGTCCATCGGCGGTACAGGGCCAGCCGGTGCTGTCGCTATAGGTCATTTCTATGGCGGTAGAACCGATATGGGTAAACAAACTGATCGTTTCACCACTATTGCTGAATTCGAAAGGAATGGGACCCAATACATTGGTGACCCCGGGAAACTGTTGCGAAAACTTGGTCATATTATTCGCGAACACAAAATAGCCGTTTGCCGGAAGTATTGTGTTGGCTGGTACGGTGTAACGTTGTCCGATATGATTGTCCTGCAATTGCCAGCCGGAAATATTTACCGGGGTGGCTGTTTTATTGTGTATTTCCACCCAATCGCCCGCACTTCGGGTACTGTCGCTATTATAATTGAGTTCCGAAAATTCTATCGCGTTGGCCGGAGGCATCACAAGGGGTGTATTGCAAGTTCCGGGTAAATTATTATCCAGCCATAATATGCGGTCGCGATAAAATTGCTTATAACGTTCAATTTCACCCGCCCAGGTCACCGGTATCGGCCCATTTTCGGGTGTGCCTACATTGGTTCCCAGCGTCGGCCAGCGTACATAATGTCTGGCTTGCGCCTGGTTCAGATAATTGGCCATCGAATCGATGTAATGAAACATACGCACCGTATCAAGGGCATAGGCACGCATTACATTGTATCGGCATTTTACGGCATTCACAAACACCGGGTCTTGGTTCATCCGCAACCACCAAAACAAAATCGGAACGTCCTGGCTGCAGGGGTCAGTGGTATGGAAATAGCCGGACAGGTCGTTCGGTATCCATGGGGAGTATTTCAACGCCCAGTCGAAATCCCACACAGGTCCTGCTTTTAATTTCTTCAAACGGTCTTTGTGAAAATACATGCTTTTTTTAAAGCCGTCCCCATTGAGCGACACCTCATTGATGAGGAAATAATCGATGAAGGATTTTTCATCAATGAATTTTCTGAAACCGGTGAGTGGATTGGCAAAATTGACGCCCAATAAAGCCGTTTCAAAACTGTCGACATAGCTTTTCAGATAATTGCCCTGTTGGGCCGAAATGTCGTTAGGTTCGGGGTAATAATATTGATATTGCAAGGGAGTGGCGGGACAATTGGGCGATGTCCATTGCGAATTCCAGCCGGCTGCACTGTAGTCGTGTTTAAATATATACCCACCTGTTACAACGGGAGGCGCATTATCTGCTGGGCTGAGTTTCTCCACATTCACCCGATGCTCATCTACTTTGATCTTTTCGCATAGAAAATAAATCCCCATATATTCGCCATTGATGATCACTTCGCAATGTTGTGTACGTGTGGCATATTCTCCACTGATACGCGCCACATCAAAGGTTAAAACGTTACGCAAGAAGGTTTTATCGTTGTAAGTAGCTTGCAAGATCCAGTCGTTTTCTTTAGGCATACCCAGCAGGGAAACATTGGTATCGTTGCCGAATACGCCATTATAAGTTTCCAGCAAATAGGGTTTTTGGGGCAGACTTTGCGAGTAAGCCCCGCGGCCTTCTATACCAATCATTCCCTGATAATTAGGGGCGTCGCTTACATAATTGATTTGCCCAAAGCCATTGTAAATGATCTTCATATCAGCCTGTATTTTCGGCTCATTGGGTATAGGTTGATTATTGAGTGTGTTGATGATCACCAAAGGGAGATTGCTCGATGTAATCGGAGGAATAAACCAAACCGGTGTCGGCGAGTAGTTATAGACATTATTTGAAATTTCGATATTCAAAAAAGGAATACAACTCAAATCGCTTGAGCCTGCTGATTCGTTGTGTACTTCAATGGCTAATACGTTGGTGCCGTTTCGGATAAGGCTTTTAAACAAATTTTGATTGATAAAATAATATTCGGGACCACCGTTTTGATACATCTGTGCCTCATGCGATTGTGAAGCCGGATCGTTGTAAGCCGGACTCGCATTGGCCAAACCGTTGCGGCATATTTCAGTTCCGTTGAGGTAAGCTACAAAACCATCATCGTAATCGATATTGAATATACCATTGAGAATAGTTGAGGTATCAACGAGGGTGAATGTTTTGCGGACATAAACGGACAAGGTTCCATTGGGTACTACACTGACATCGTCGCCATCTCCGAAACCAATTCCACATTGACCTGATGTCCAGGCAGCATCGTTGAATAAGGTCGAGGTCCAGTTAGCGATATTGGCCGCCGGTACGGTGTATTTAAAATTAGTGGCAGGCAACACAGCCGCTTCCCAATGTGAAGCCAATACGGGTTCGAAGCAGCACAGCGTCGACAAAAAAAATAACAATTTTTTCATATTCATGTAATCGAAACTACTAAGATATTGAATATCAAAGAAAAAACAAGCTATAATCCGTTGTTTGGCGATGACGAGGTATTTTTCTCCGGGCTGATAAATTGGATTGTAGGTTGGAAACGCCTTGTAACCAAAATCTTTAAGTGGCACCGGCATGAGATAAAGCAATTTTAGACAATGCCCCTTATTCTTTTCAAATTATCTTTACAGTCCAATCTTATTTTTTATGAAACGCAAACTCATTTTTACCTGTACCGCATTAACTTTTTTCGCATCAATTGACCGGCAGGCTGAAGCCAAGGGAAAGTCTAACACCGCTAAAGCATCATTTAATGTAATGGCCGAATCGTTTGCCGATTTGCAGGTGTTGCGTTATCAGGTACCGGGGTTTGAACAACTCAGTGCAAAAGAAAAGGAGCTCAGCTACTATCTTTACGAAGCAACACTGTGTGGACGTGATATCATTTACGATCAGAAAAGTAAATATGGACTGATGTTGCGCAAAACCATCGAAACCATTTATGGAACCTATAAAGGGGATCGAAAAAGTGCTGATTGGAAAAATTTTTCTGATTATGCCGGCCGATTCTGGTTTAGCAATGGCAATCACCACCACTACGGCAATGAGAAATTTATTCCTGCTTGCAAACCGGCATATTTTAAGCATCTTATACTTAGCAGTCATGCAGCATCCCTCCCGACCGACCCAGGAGAATCACCCGCAGCTTTTTGGAATCGTATCGAACCCCTGGTATACGATTTGACGATCGAGCCTAAATGTGTAGATCTGCGTGCGGGTATTGATAATATTGTGGCATCGAGCAATAATTTTTATGAAGGGGTGACCCAGAAAGAAGTGGAAGCATTTTATGATAAATTGCCCACAACCGGCAATGCACCCAGTTGGGGTCTCAATAGTAAAGTGGTGAAAGAAAATGGGGTGGTGAAAGAGAAAGTATGGCGTAGCGGAGGGATGTATGGTGAAGCGATCGATATGATTTGTTTTTGGTTAGACAAAGCCATTCCGCTCAGCGAAAATGATGCGCAACGAAAGTCGCTCGAACTGCTGGTGAAATACCTTCGCAGTGGTGATTTAAAAATATTTGATGACTATAGCATAGCTTGGGTAAAAGATACAGAAAGTAAGATCGATGGAATTAACGGTTTTATTGAAGTATACCTTGATGCGATCAGCAAAAAAGGAAGTTACGAAAGTTATGTGAGTATAAAGGACGAAGAAGCGTCAAAACGACTCGAAGCGATTGCTCGTGAAGCCCAATGGTTTGAAGATCATTCACCGCTGATGCCGGAGCACAAAAAGAAAGAAGTGAAAGGCATCATTGCCAAAGCGATTAACGTGATTGTCGAGAGCGGCGATCTGGCTCCTTCAACCGCTATCGGTATCAATTTGCCCAATGCCGATTGGATACGCAAAGACCCGGGTAGCAAATCCGTTTCGCTGAGCAATATTATTCATAGTTATAACGTTGCATCAGCACAAAAAGGCACAACCGATGAATTCGGATTGAACGCAGAAGTGATCGCACGAATTAAAAAATATGGAGCCCTCGCTGCGGACCTCCATACCGATATGCACGAATGTATTGGTCATGCTTCCGGTCAGATCAATGAAGGCGTAGAAACAACCGACAAAACACTCAAAAATTACGCAAGTTGTCTCGAAGAAGCGCGAGCCGATCTGGTGGGGCTTTATTATATTATGGACCAAAAATTAATCGACATTGGGGTAATGCCTTCGCTCGAGGTGGCCAAAGC
>CAZFKA010000090.1:0-11708 GCA_964519155.1 uncultured Bifidobacterium sp.
AAAGCAGTTGAAAGCGCTCCGGCAAATGACAAGCCGCAGCCAAAAGCGAAAACAGCGCCTGCAGCCACAAAGAAAGCCAAAAAGCAAGACCAAACAGTCGCGCAGCAAACAAAGGAAAATAAGCCGGTAGAAGAAGCGGTAAAACCCGTGCAATCAGCTCCAACCCCTGCGAAAGAAAAAGAACAGGCAGCGGTGCAAACAACAAAGCCGCTAACTGAAAATAAAGAGCAAAAAACCGAGGCTGAGCAGCAAAGCGATGCACGACCACAACACGAGAAGCGTACACAACATCATCAGCAACATCAGCAGAAAAGCAGACCTGAGGGAAATCATCCCCAACAAAACAATCCAAGTGAAAATCGTCAGCCCCAACATCAACACCAACAGCACCAACAACGGCAGCAGAAGCAACAATCGCAAATCAACCAGCAAGTAGTGAAGGAGGATAATGCCGAACTTACTGCAACCGAACCACGGGAAGTACAATTGGCCTTCAACGAAGTGGAGTTGAAAATGAAAAAAGTTCCGAAATTTGTTTTGGAATTTGATGGGCAAATCGATTGTGAAGGCGTAATGGAATTGATGCCTGATGGGTATGGATTTCTCCGTTCGAGCGATTACAATTATCTGACCTCACCTGATGATGTATATGTTTCGCATTCACAGATCAAACTATTCGGTTTGAAAACGGGTGATACCGTTACCGGATCTGTTCGTCCACCAAAAGAAGGTGAAAAATATTTTGCACTGGTAAAGGTTAGCCATATCAATGGCAAGTCGCCGGACGAAATTCGCGATCGTGTACCTTTTGATTATCTGACACCGTTGTTTCCTTACGAAAAATTGAATCTTTGTACCACACCCAATAATTTCAGTACCCGTATCATGGATCTGTTCAGTCCGATCGGCAAAGGACAACGCGGTCTGATTGTGGCACAACCGAAAACCGGTAAAACGATGTTGCTCAAAGAGGTGGCCAATGCTATCGCAGCCAATCATCCTGAATGTTATCTGATGATTGTATTGGTAGATGAGCGTCCGGAGGAAGTAACGGATATGGAAAGAAGTGTACGTGCCGAAGTGATTTCCTCTACGTTTGATGAACCTGCAGACAAACACGTAAAAGTATCCACGATCGCTTTGCAAAAGGCCAAGCGTTTGGTGGAAGTGGGTCATGATGTAGTGATCCTGCTCGATAGCATTACGCGTCTCGCCCGTGCACACAATACAGTAGCGCCTTCATCGGGTAAAGTATTGAGTGGTGGTGTGGAAGCCAATGCGATGCAAAAGCCAAAACAGTTTTTTGGTGCGGCACGTAAAATTGAAAATGGGGGCTCACTGACCATTCTGGCAACCGCGTTGATTGATACCGGCAGTAAAATGGATGAGGTGATTTTTGAAGAGTTTAAAGGGACGGGCAATATGGAATTGCAACTCGATCGCCGTTTGGCCAATAAGCGCATCTATCCTGCTATTGATATTGTGGCATCATCCACTCGACGCGATGATCTGTTGCATGAAAAAGACGTGATGAATAAAATGTATATCCTTCGCAAACATATTGGCGATATGAACCCGGAAGAAGCCATGAGTTTTATTCTTTCGCAAATGCGCAGTACAAAAAGTAATGAAGAGTTTCTGGCTACGATGAACAAGTAGTTATAGCCACATGGTTTATGCAAGCTTAAAGTGTCCTGGAAGTTTTGCGGAATGCAATGCTGCCTGAGTTGGAAGTCACCTACACAGGGCATTGTTTTTAATGGTCGTTGATATCTTCTCCCGGGGTTTTTTCTCTAATTCTTAACAATCGACTCCCTACATTTACGAATAAATCAGTTGTATGGAATCGATCATCGCATTGCTTGTTTTTGCGCTAATAGTTCTACTTGTTCTTCCTGCTGTTGTATCACTGAGTTCAAATGCCCGTATAAAAGAACTCAAGAAGGAAGTCGATATCCTCAAAAAATATATTGTTGATCTGCACAAAAGTGTTGAGAATATTAAAAATCAAAATGTTGTACGCACCGAACAGAAAGAAGAAAAAGTAAGTCCGACACCGGTGCCCAAACCGATACATCCGACTAGGGAAGAGGTGCCGAAACCCATAACGCCACTTCCCGAATCGCCGAAGGAATCGTTGAAGCCACTATACGAACAACCTTTGAAAGAAGAAAAGCCTGACGCGAAAATTCCGCAAACCCTACCCGAAAATAAAGAGGAACAAAAAGAGCCAATCAATAAAACCATTCCGTTAGTTACAGTCCCACCTGTAGTGTCAGTAAAAAAGAAAACCAATTTCGAACAGTTTATTGGCGAAAAGCTGATGAGTCTGGTGGGTATCGGTATTTTGGTTTTGGGTATTTTCTTTACCATAAAGTGGGCGATCGACAGACATCTCATTACCGACGCGGGAAAGATACTGATTGGCTTGGGCGCAGCAACAGTTCTTATTGCCGTTGCCCACAAACTCAGTAAGAATTACCGCGCCTTCAGCTCTATACTCGCCGGAGGCGGAATTGCCGTTTTGTATTTTTCTATCTACCAGGCATATCAGGCATATCATTTATTGCCACAAACAGCCGCCTTTGCAGCGATGGTGATGATCACACTATTGGCTGTAACCCTTTCACTCGTTTATGATAAAAAAGAACTGGCTATCATTGCCATGCTCGGCGGCTTTGCAACGCCTTTCTTCGTGAGCAATGGCGCCGGTAATTACCAGATTTTATTTTCATACCTCTTGCTCCTGAATATCGGAATGTTTTTTGTTTCCGTATTCAAGCGATGGAATTTGCTCAATATTATCGGGTATATCTTGACAGTTCTCATTTTCGGATTATGGGCAAACAATGAAGTCAACCATGCCACATTGAATCATCAAGCAGCACTCTTATTTGCCTCCTTATTCTATCTTGTTTTCTTTGCGACAAATATCATTTACAATATCAGGCAAAAACAAAAGTTTGCCGCAATCGAGATCAGTCTCTTGCTGAGCAATTCATTTTTATATCTCGGTGCAGGCTTGTATTTTTTACTGCATATTCAGGGCGGCGATTTTCAGGGAATGTTTGTAATTGGCCTCGCCGTTTTCAATTTTGCTTTTGCCTATATTTTCTTTAAAAACCAGCAGATTGATAAAAATCTTGTTTACCTGCTGATTGGCTTGGTATTGACTTTTATCAGCCTGGCCGGTCCGGTGCAATTGCATGGCAATTATATTACATTATTCTGGGCGGCGGAAGCAGTAATCTTGTACTGGTTATCGGTGAAATCGAAAATTCAAGTGATCAAGAATGCCAGCCCGATTGTGGTTTTGCTGTGTATGATCAGTCTGTTTATCGATTGGAATCACAATTATTTTGCACCGCAGATCAACAAGCTCCCGTTGATATTGAATAAGGCCTTTATTACCGGTATGGCCGTGATCACTGCCTTACTGGTCAATCTTCGTTGGGTACGACGCGACGAGGAAACGCATATTTGGTGGGGCATTTTGCCGGTGAAGGTGTACGAATACATCTTGGGCATCCTTACGGTTGTGATGCTTTACGCGGCCTTTTTTCTGGAGATTCACTATCAGTCATTTACCATTACCCGCATGCCTGAATGCCGGGATATTTTACTGTGGGCTTACCATTTTATTTTCATTAAAATTTTATTGTGGTACACCATGCGCTACCGCAATTTTACTGAACAGCGGGCCATCGCTTTCGTTGCCGCGCTGAGTTTATTGGCTTATCCCGTGGCTAATATGCGTATCATCGATTTCAGAACAATCAGTTTGTTTCATACAGAAGTGAGTGCCTTGTTTTATTTTCATTATTTGATACCGCTTGCTGCGGTGGGTGTGATCTTTTTGCTGATCAGGTTTGTGACAAGGAATTTTAAAACGGAAACTGCAGTATTCAAAGCCGCAGGATGGTATTTGACCTTTGCTACAGTTTTTGTATTGAGTAGCGAAGTCGTGCATATTTGGGTCGTGAGTGCCTACCAACCCGGTTTCCAGTGGTCAGAATCAGTGCGCAAAGCCATGCGCGTGGCCTGGCCAATTTTATGGGCTTTGGTTTCGCTTGCATTGATGTGGATGGGTATGCGCAAACGCATCAAGCATTTGCGAATCATTTCACTGGCGTTGTTTTCCCTGACCATTTTAAAATTATTCATCTACGATATTGCCCGAAACAGCCAGGGTGGAAGAATTGCAGCCTTTATCATTTTAGGTGTTATTCTTTTGATCGTTTCTTTTATGTATCAGAAGATCAAAAATTTATTCACTGACGAAAAGGTTGAAGATGACAATACCGATCATCCAAATGTTTAAAATTTCGATTATGGCAAAAATCTTTTATAGTAGCTTACTATTCCTTGCACCGATCTATTTGCAAGCGCAAAATTTTTCGCACAAAGCCAAAATTGCTGATATCGCTAAAGATGGTTTTTATACCATTCAACTGAGTAGCGAACTGAACGCCAGAGCGGCTGCGCATCATGAAGATCTTCGGTTGATGGATAACGATGGCAAAGAAATTCCCTACTTGCTAAAGAAAGAAGATATGTACAATACACAAACCGATTTTGTACAATATCCGATCATCGAAAACAATAGTGACGGCGTATGGCAGACTTTAATCATCGGCAATAATCCCGGCAATAAAATCGACAAATTTATTTTTGAAATGAAGAATGCGGAAACCGACAGGCAGGTAAAGATTTCCGGGAGCAATGACCGGGAAAAATGGTTTGTGGTTCGCGATCGCTTTTATTTTGTTCCGCTCGTTTCCGGTACAGAGGCCACGATACGCAGGCAGATTAGTTTTCCCGTTTCAGATTACGCTTACTTTAAGGTGGAGATCAGGATGCGCGATCAGCAGGCACTTAATATTTTAAAGGTGGGCTATAGCAATAAAGAAATGCTTTTTCCCTCATTGTTGAAAGTAAATGGCTTGCGTGTGCAACGCAGCGACAGCAATAAGCATACTATATTGCGGTTTACTTGCACGCCGGCCAACCGAATTGATAAATTGGTTTTTCACATCAGTGCACCCGTCTTATTTCGTCGTGAAGGCATCATCAAAAAAGTGATCGGCAACAAACAGCAAAACGGGCAAGAGAGCGATGGTTCGGGCTCTCTGTCGTCTATTAAAACGCGCGTCGATGTTGATCCGGTAGAAACGATTGAACTGAATGCTGAGAACAAACGGGCTATCGAGACTGTCTCACTACTGGGATATGAGAAAGCAGGAGAATTTATCGTAGATATCGATAATCAAGACAATGAACCCCTGAAAATTGACAGTATTAGCGCCTACCAATTGAGTAGCAGCATCACTGCGGAGTTGAACAAGAGCAAACGGTACTTTTTATATTTTGGTGATAGTTTGATGCAGGCGCCGCGTTACGATTTGGTTTATTTTCAGCATAAAATACCGGCTGATCCACCCCTAATTACCCACGAAGATGTGCAACGCAAGGCTGCTTACAGCAAAGATGAATACGACAAAAAGAAGGATAGCCTGGTGGTATGGATCGGTTTGGGTGTCATCGCTGTAATTTTGTTTTTTATTACAGGTAGCATGGTAAAGAAAATGGGTAAAGGATAAGGAGCGATGGGTCACCGCGTTTGCGCATAACGAAAAAGTGCCCCGGATAAATCATCCGGAACACTTTTACAATTAAAACACACTAACTTTTTAGGCGTCGTCCCACTTACCGCCGATGTTTTAGCTACCCGAAACTAATTTTTGTCTGTAACTTATATTCGTCTTTTGCCTCCGGCGTTCATCTGTGTTTTCGGTTGCTAAACTACGGGTTGAGCACTTTTAACGGTACAAAGATCGCCCCAGACGTTCGTATGTTTATTATACAATTTTTCATAAATGTTGTACAATTTCACCGGCTTGTACTGATACGAGCCCATGGATAGTTTATTCCCTAGTTCCGGCAGCGATAATGATAAATATCATGTCATTTTGAAGTAAAAAAAATCGATTTGCTTTGACTGACAAAGCTTAAATTTGCATCTTTCAAAAAAATACTTCATTCATATATGCACTTACATTCAAAGCAACAGCAGGAATTTATCGGGCGACATATTGGCCCAAATGAGCAGGAAACCCTTGAAATGTTACAAACCATCGGAGTGAACTCTCTGGATGAACTGGTTGAAAAGACCATTCCGGCATCTATTCGTTTGCAAGGTGATTTGGCTGTAGATGCCGGTATCAGTGAATTTGAATACCTGAATGCCATTGCGGCACTGGGGCGTAAAAACAAAATGATGAAGAGTTGTATCGGGATGGGGTATTACGGAACCATCGTGCCAAGTGTCATTTTGCGCAATGTTTTCGAAAATCCGGGATGGTATACCCAGTATACACCTTATCAGGCAGAAATTGCCCAGGGCCGGCTGGAAAGCTTGCTGAATTTTCAAACGATGGTGGCCGATCTCACCGGATTGCCGATTGCCAATGCATCGCTGCTCGATGAAGCAACCGCAGCGGCTGAAGCCATGACCTTATTAAACGGTTCAAAAGGAAAAGAGGGTAAACATCGGTTTTTCGTTGATCAACATGTGTTTGCGCAAACGAGTGACGTTTTGCAAACGAGAGCAGTGCCGGTAGGTGTCGAATTGGTGTTTGGTGATTATGCAACGGCCAACCTTGATGAAACTTATTTTGGGGCTATACTGCAATATCCGAACGCTGAAGGGGCCATTTGCGATTACCGCAATTTCATACAAAAAGCACACGAAGCAAATTGTGGAGTAGTGATGGCATGCGATATCTTGTCGTTGTGTCTGCTTACTTCTCCCGGTGAACTCGGGGCAGATGTAGCCATTGGTTGTACCCAACGTTTTGGGGTTCCCATGGGTTTTGGTGGCCCGCACGCCGCGTATTTCGCTACAAAAGACGAATACAAACGTGTCATCCCCGGTCGTATCATTGGTGTGAGTGTCGATGCCCAGGGAAACCGGTGTTTGCGTATGGCATTACAAACCCGTGAACAACATATCCGTCGTGAAAAGGCCACATCCAATATCTGTACGGCTCAGGCTTTATTGTCGAACATGGCAGCAATGTATGCTATCTATCACGGTGCTGACGGACTTAGAGATATTGCCAAAAGAGTTTCGATTTATACACAGGCCTTGGCAAAATCACTTGGCGAAGGCAATGTACACAATCATTATTTCGATACCCTGAAAATAAAAGTGGCAGATGCATCAGCAGCCATCAACCAATTGGAGGAAGCTGGTTTCAATGCCCGAGTGTATAACGATAAGCATATTGGAATTTCATTCGATGAAACGATTTTGCCGCAGGATGTTGTCGCAATTGCCGCAGTGCTGGGCGCCGGGCCAATTGAATATGCCGATATTTTGTCGAATATTCCCGATTGGGCAACCCGTACTTCCGAATTCCTGACGCATCCTGTTTTTAACGAATATCACAGCGAAAGCAAAATGATGCGCTATATGAAGTCGCTCGAGGATAAAGATCTCGCCCTTAATCGTTCGATGATCTCGCTCGGAAGTTGTACCATGAAACTTAATGCTGCATCTGAGATGATGCCTGTGAGCGATCCGCATTGGGGCTCTTTACATCCTTTTGCACCGAAACACCAGTGGGAAGGTTATCGTGAAATGATTGGTGCGCTCGAAAAGGACCTTTGTGCGATAACAGGTTTTGATGCCTGTAGCCTACAACCCAATTCCGGCGCGCAGGGTGAGTATGCCGGACTCTTGGTGATCAAAGCCTATCATGAAAGTCGTGGCGATCATCACCGGAATGTAATTTTGATCCCTATTTCGGCTCACGGTACAAATCCGGCCAGTGCTGCCATGTGCGGATTTAAAATTGTTATTGTAGCTTGCGACGAAAAAGGCAACATTGATGTGAATGATATGCGTGCAAAAGCCGAACAACATAAAGATGCTTTGGCAGGGTTAATGGTCACCTATCCGTCAACCCATGGTGTGTTTGAGGAGACTATCATTGAAATATTTCAATTAATTCACGACAATGGCGGACAGGTTTATATGGATGGTGCGAATATGAATGCACAGGTAGGGCTGACTTCACCCGGCAATATCGGAGCGGATGTTTGTCATTTGAATTTGCATAAGACCTTTGCTATACCTCATGGTGGCGGCGGACCGGGCATGGGGCCGATTTGTGTAAAATCGCAATTGGCGCCTTTTTTACCTTCACATACCGTTCACGCAACAGGTGGTGCTGCCCCGATACATGCAGTCAGCGCCGCTCCTTATGGCAGTGCAAGTATTTTACTGATTTCCTACGGTTATATCAAAATGTTGGGAAAAGCCGGGTTACGGAAGTCAACCGAATATGCTATTCTCAATGCCAATTACATGAAATCACGTCTTGAAAAGGAATACAAAATTCTATATACCGGAACAAATGGTACCTGCGCGCACGAGTTCATCGTAGATCTCAGGCCTTTCAAAGCAGCCGGTATTGAAGCTGAAGATGTGGCTAAACGTTTGATGGATTTTGGTTTTCATGCGCCAACCTTATCCTTCCCGGTTGCCGGTACATTAATGATAGAGCCAACGGAAAGTGAAGATAAAGCCGAACTCGATCGCTTTTGCGATGCTCTCTTACATATTCGCAAGGAGATAGAGGATGTGATCACCGGTAGCAGCGACGCCAAAGAAAATATTTTGAAACACGCGCCGCATACGCAATGGGTGGTGACGGCTGATGAATGGCAGCGGCCGTATAGCCGGCAACAAGCGGCCTTCCCACTCGATTGGGTGAAATCAAATAAATTCTGGCCAACTGTTAGTCGGGTGAATAATACCGCAGGGGACAGAAACCTTATTTGTACCTGTGAGCCTATTGAAAGCTATCAGGAGTCGTAAGGCCCGGGCTAAAGCTTTTCGGTAAGCTGTGGGGAGATGAATGACTAAAAAAGCGGATAAAATAGCAGTGAGATGAAGTATATATTTACCGTATTGTTCGTTATGTCTTTGTCACGCGTGTGCGGGCAGTCGTGCGGTGCATTTTTACAGGAACAACTCAACCGTAAGATCATAAGCAAAGATTTGCATGTGGAGGGTAGGAGTGAATTTTACCCCTGTATCGGTTTGAAAGTCATGGCCGACCGTCAACGACCCAATGTATTACAAATCAGCGGAACGGTTTTCGACTGTTCGCAAAATACGCAATACCCGGGTGTTGAAAATCAATCGATGGGAAAAGTGCTTGAAGTGAAAAGATCTGAAAAGCAACAAACCTTGCGCATAACACAGCTTCATTTTACGTTTGAAGATGGAGAAGTGTATAGGGTATCGAACGAAACCGGACGATTACCCGATAACACTGTTTACATCAATAGTGAAAACAACCCGGAACTTTTTAAACATTTTAAAAGCCAATTATTGCAGAGAATTAAGATCGTCTTTTCAAATGTCAATGCGGAATACGATTTGCGAATTTCGAATGCGGACTACCCAACATCGACGCAATCGTTTTTCAAAACCCTTTTTCACTGTCTCGAATGGTAATTGAAGGGCACAAAGCGACAGTGATGATTTGAAAATTCAGTCTGAACAGTATATTGTGGCGGTAGATCTCTCTTTCATCAAATTGAAAATCATTATATTTGCTAGATATGGAACAAAAAAAGCGTGTAAAATTCGTTAATCGCGAAAGAACCCAATTTTTAAAAACACTGAAGCAGCGCGTCGACCAATACTTTGCCGAAAATAATCTGGATAAACAGGCCAATGCCACCATGGTGATCAAATCGGTGGTGTTATTGGGGATGTATATACTGCCGATTGCCGCCCTTTATGTTTTCGCTCCGATGCCGGCCTGGAATGTGATTTGTTGTTTTATTATATCAGGTTTCGGTATTGCGGGTGTCGGTATGGGTGTAATGCACGATGCTAACCACGGGGCATATAGTCACAATAAGACAGTAAATAAGCTGATGGGTGCTACCCTGAATTTACTCGGGGGCTTTGATGTGAACTGGAGGTTGCAACACAATATCCTTCACCATACCTATACCAATATCACCCATATCGATGAGGATATTGATCAGCGCTTAAAAATGCGCTGGAGTCCCTATTTTAAATGGCATCCTGTACAACGGTATCAACATATCTATGCATTTATTGCTTATTGTCTGGCCACATTGAGTTGGGTAGTTATGAAAGATTATAAGCAATTTTTTACCTATTCACGCAATGGGGTCAGCAAAGCGACGAAACGCGATTTTTATTTGGACATGTTTAAAATGTTTGCCTATAAGATTATGTATATCGCCTATACAATTGTAATCCCTATCTGGGTTTTGGGGTATAGCGGTGGGCTTATCATAGGCGGTTTTTTACTTATGCATGCGATCGGTGGATTTGTGTTGTCAACTGTTTTTCAATTGGCGCATGTAGTGGAGGGAGCGCATTTTCCGATGCCTAATGAAAAAGGTGAAATTGAAAATGAATGGGCAATTCATCAATTACTGACTACGGCTGATTTTGGTCACGACAACAAGATTCTGACTTGGTATGCTGGTGGTCTCACGCATCAAATCGAACACCATTTGTTTCCGGATATTTGCCATGTGCATTATCCGAAACTGGCGCCCATCGTTGAACAAACTGCACAGGAATTTGGAATTCCCTATATCAAGAACAAAGGGTATTTTTCGGCGCTGGCTTCACATGTCAAAATGCTCAAGAAATTCGGTCTGCAAAGTGATTTTGATTTAGCCAACGTTTAATCGGCTGATTCAAATTCCCAACCGATATCTTTCCGGTAATATTTTCCGTCAAAATTAATTTTCTCTGCGTTCAAACGGCTATTGGCCAAAGCAGATGACAAACTTTCGGCCAGAGATGTAACGGCAATCACCCGTCCGCCGTTGCTCACAATTTCATCATGCTGAACTTTGGTGCCTGCATGAAAAACAAGGCTATCTGATACGTCCGACAAACCGTTTATTGCTTTTCCTTTTTCATAGGCTTCAGGATAGCCTTTACTCACCAACATAATGGTAGCAGCATATTGTGTGTGATGTACACATGTATGCTCGTTTAGCGTATTGGATTTTAATGATAAAAAAAGCGGGATCAAATCATTCTCAATTCGAGGCATTACAGCTTCGGTTTCCGGATCGCCCATTCGGCAATTATATTCAATAACATATGGTTCATCATTCACATTGATTAAACCGATAAATATAAATCCTTTGTATACGATCTCTGCTTCTTGCAGACCCGCAATTGTAGGTTCAATGATACAGGTGCGCACTTTTTCGTTGAAGGCATCATCCATAAAGGGGACAGGCGATACAGCCCCCATGCCACCTGTATTTAACCCGGTATCACCTTCACCAATGCGTTTGTAATCTTTGGCTGAAGGAAGCATGCAATAATGTTCCCCATCTGTCAATACGAATACCGAACATTCAATACCACTCAAAAATTCTTCTATCACAACTTTCGCTCCCGCCTCGCCAAATTTTCCATCTTTGATCATCGCGGTAAAGGTTTGTACTGCCTCGTCGTGGGTTGTAGCAATCACGACACCTTTGCCTGCAGCAAGTCCGTCCGCTTTTAATACGACCGGCAGAGCATGTTGTTGTAAATAACGAATACCTGCTGTAAAGTCGTCGGCTGAAAACGCACGATAGCTTGCTGTAGGGATCCTCATTTTTTGCATAAATTTCTTCGCAAA
>CAZFKA010000091.1:0-11624 GCA_964519155.1 uncultured Bifidobacterium sp.
GGTCAATATAGTCTTCGTGGCGGTTTCAGCAAAAAAGAAGACGGTTACTATTAACTGGATGACTGTAGAAGAAGTGCAGGAAAAAATGAAAACCGAACCCCGAAAAGTTTACGTAGATATTTATACCGATTGGTGTCAATGGTGTAAAGTAATGGATAAAAAGACCTTCACGAACCCGAATGTGATCGCCTATATGAATCAGCATTATTACTGCATACACTTTAATGCTGAAACCAAAAAGGTTGTCAATTTTAAAGATAAGCAATATACCGCATCAGCCGATGGAAAAACCAATGCGCTTGCACTGGAGTGGACGCAGGGGCAATTGGGTTATCCGACCAGTGTGTTTTTTGATGAAGGCTTTGTGAATCCTGTGCCCGTGCCCGGATATTTTGATGTGCAAACCATGGAAATGATCGCTAAATTCATTGTTGAACACAAGCATAAATCGGTGAATTTCGAACGGTACAAGGCCGGTTTCAAACCGACCTGGAAATAAGCTATTAAGCAACTTTCAAATAGGCAAATTTCGATTTTTCGATCTTCTCTTGCGCATAGGATTTGGTGATAACAAATTCTCTGATATTTTTCTGACCGGGCATTTCGTACATCGCATCGTTGAGTACAAGTTCACATATTGAACGCAACCCTCTTCCACCCAATTTAAATTCAATGGCTTTCGTCACAATATAATCGAGCGCTTCATCCTCGATGATTAATTCAATATTTTCGTACTCAAACAAATGTTTGTATTGTTTCATCAATGCATTTTTAGGCTCAGTCAATATCCGGCGCAAAGCTTCAGCATCGAGTGATTTCAAATAGGTGATCACCGGCAGCCGTCCCAGTAGTTCGGGTATCAGCCCATAGTTACGCAAATCAAGCGCATTCACGTATTGAATCAAATTGTCTTTTTCAAGTTGCGACTGTTCGGCAGTGCTTTTAAACCCGATCGATCCCGTTTGAACCCTTCTGGCGATGATCTTGTCGATTCCTTCGAAGGCGCCGCCACAAATAAATAAAATATTCTGCGTGTTGATCTTGATCATTTTCTGATCAGGATGTTTACGGCCTCCTTGTGGTGGCACCAGTACATCGGCACCTTCAAGTAACTTCAATAATGCCTGTTGCACACCTTCACCACTAACATCGCGGGTGATGGAGGGATTGTCGCTCTTACGACCCACTTTATCGATCTCATCTATAAATACAATTCCTTTTTGCGCCTGCTCTACGTCGTAGTCGGCAGCCTGCAAAAGCCGCGATAATATGCTTTCTACGTCCTCTCCTACATAGCCGGCTTCTGTGAAAACGGTGGCATCGGCAATCGCAAAGGGGACATTCAGCAAACGGGCAATTGTTTTGGCCAATAGGGTTTTGCCGGTACCGGTTTCACCTACCATGATCATATTCGATTTTTCAATTTCTACATCATCTTTCACTTTTTGGCTCAAACGCTTGTAATGATTGTATATCGCTACACTTAACACTTTTTTGGCATCATCTTGTCCGATTACATATTGGTCGAGATAGTTTTTAATATCCACCGGCTTATGCAAAAACGGCTTCGATGAAGTCGGTTTCGATGGCTTCTTGCTTTTACGGTACTCTTCTTCGCCGATACCCAGTTCCTGCTCAATAATCACACTGGCATTTTGAATACATTCATCACAAATATTGGCTTTTGCTCCACTAACGATCATCAAAACTTCTGAATTATTTTTCAGGCAAAACGAACACTGCAGATTTTTTTCTTTTGACATTTCGCAAAAGTAAAGTTTTTTCGCAGCATCTTTGCTGAGCTGATTTTAAATATATGCAAATACCGGCCCGAATCGGACACAATTATACCTTTCTCGAATTTTTGAGTCTCGATTTGCTGGGTACAAAGTACAAATCGCATCGTCGGCTGAGAGTCTTTCATCATCACGGTTTACAATGTGCTCATCCGGGCTGCGCAAAATCAGGGAAATACCTGATAAAAGCACTCAATGCGAGTGGCGGTATTCATGTCGATGTATACACCGAACAATTTGAATTGATGACGATCGACCATATTATTCCAAAAAGCAAAGGCGGTAGTAACCTGATCGAAAATTTACAGCCCATGTGCAACGCTTGCAACGCCGGCAAGGCGGATAAGTATATCCCCGCTTTACGTGTCGAAGATTAGTTTTTGCGTCGTTTAAACCACTTTTTCGTTTTATTGGCTTGGGGCCGGGCGTGGGTACTTGTTGCTTGGGGTTCGCGTAACGCAGGCTGTACAGGCATCTCAGCGAACGGGTAGGGGTGATCGTTTTCAACCGGTATTTTTAATCCGGTCAGTTTTTCAATATCTTTCAAAAACGCCATCTCATCCTGATCGCAAAAAGACCAGGCTGTGCCCGATGCGCCGGCCCTTCCGGTACGACCAATACGATGTACATAGGTTTCCGGTATATTCGGTATTTCATAATTGATCACATAAGCCAGTTCATCCACGTCAATGCCGCGGGCAGCGATATCGGTTGCCACCAATACCCTTGTTGTTCTGTTTTTAAAATTCTGTAAAGCTCTTTGTCGCGCATTTTGCGCTTTGTTGCCATGAATGGCTTCCGCGGTGATCTGGTTTTTATGAAGCATTTTTACCACCTTATCGGCACCATATTTTGTGCGTGTAAACACCAGAACATTTTTAATATCCTCGTTTTTCAACAGATGCAACAACAACGCATTTTTATTGCCACGGTCGACAAAAAAGATTTTTTGCAACACTGTTTCAGCCGTTGTGGACGCAGGTGTTACTTCAACTTTGGCCGGCTGATGTAAAATGGTACCGGCCAGCTTCACGATTTCAGGGGGCATGGTCGCCGAAAAGAAAAGCGATTGTTTTTGCTTAGGCAATAGCAGGAGTAGCTTTTTTACATCATGTATAAAACCCATATCCAGCATACGATCCGCTTCATCGAGTACAAAAAGGGAAATATCATGTAATGAAATAAATCCTTGCTGAATGAGGTCAAGCAGTCGTCCGGGCGTAGCGACCAAAATATCAACACCCCGTTTGAGTGCATCCGTTTGGGGTGTCTGTCCCACGCCACCAAAAATAACACAGGCTCTTAAATCGAGGTAACGGCCATAGGCTTTAAAGCTTTCATCGATCTGAATAGCCAGTTCACGGGTTGGCGTAACGATCAAGGCCCGAATTTTTTTCTTTTTCTCAAATGTGGGATTGCCGGCAAGAATTTGCAATATGGGTATCGCAAAAGCGGCTGTTTTCCCCGTTCCTGTTTGTGCGCAACCCAGAAGATCCTGGCCCTTGAGTAAAATGGGTATGGCTTCAGCTTGAATGGGTGTCGGCGTGGTGTACCCTTCTTCCTGCAACGCCTTAAGGATAGGTTTTATTAAAAAGAGAGATTCAAAGTTCATCTTCAAAAGTAATGTTTATGAAAGTACATCAGGTGTTGCCCCATAGCAACTGATGTGGTGAGTAAAGTATAAGTCTTTTGCGTAAGGTAAATCAAAGTGGCAACAGCACAGCAGATAGATGGGGAAATCTGTTGTTGATCGGCAAAGGTATTCCTTTTATCCGGACAAACCACTGAATAAAACCAACGAATCAAGCTGATGGACAGGGGGCAATAAAACGGACCATCGTGGAAGTACTATGGGTTGGTTTGGTTTGCATCTTTCTTCTGCAGCAGGCTATGCCTTTTACTGTAGCCAAAATAAATGACAAAACCGATGGCCAGCCACACCAGTAAGCGTATCCAGTTTTCGACACCGAGACCAAAAATCATGAATCCACAAACAACAATACCCAGAATCGGAATCACAGGTACGAGGGGTACACGGAATGGTCGGGGGGTATCCGGATCGGATTTGCGCATCATGATTACACCGGCAGAAACCAGTATAAATGCAAACAGCGTACCGATGCTGCACATGTCACCTACCACATCACCCGGCACAAAGGCGGCAAACAAGCCCACAAGGACAAACAACCATACATTTGCTTTAGCCGGTGTCTTGAATTTCGGATGAACTTCTGAAAAGGTTTTCGGTAACAATCCGTCTTTACTCATCGAGAAAAATACCCTTGCCTGACCGAGTAACATAACCAGAATTACAGATGAAAATCCGGCAAGGATCGCAATAGTGATCAGTCCGGCAAACCATTCATACCCAGGCATATAATGGAAAATAGCATAGGCCACTGCTGCTTCATGACCGGGACCTGAAACACTGAAATCTTTGTAATTCGCGATACCGGTCAGTACATACGAAAATAAAATGTAGAGCACCGTACAAAAAGCCAATGATCCTAAAATACCGATCGGCATGCCTTTCTGCGGATTTTTCGCTTCCTGCGCCGCAGTACTGACCGCATCAAAGCCAACATAGGCAAAAAACACAATTCCCGCTCCTCTTAATACACCACTCCAGCCAAAAGATCCGCTTTCGCCCGTATTGGGTGGTATAATCACCGCATGATTTTCAGGCATGATGAAATGCCACCCGAAACCAATAAACAACAATACGATCACCACTTTAATGATCACGATAATCGAATTGAAATTCGCTGATTCTTTTGTTCCTCTGATCAGGATTAGTGTCAGCAATCCCAAAATCAGCAATGCCGGCAAATTCATGATGCCATGGATACCCGTCTGCGAGACCTGAAATGGTGAATGACAATATTCATAGGGTATCGTAAAATGAAAATAGTGCTCGCACAATTTATTCAAATATTCGCTCCACGCAATGGCAACGGTGGCCGCGCCTAACGCATATTCCAATATCAAATCCCAGCCGATGATCCAGGCAATCAGTTCGCCCATTGTTGCGTAACTGTAGGTATACGCACTACCGGCGATGGGTATCATAGAAGCAAATTCAACATAACAGAGACCTGCAAACGCACAACCAATGCCGGCAATGATATAGGAGATCATAACACCCGGACCGGCATGATTACCGGCAGCGGCGGCAGTTCGCACAAATATTCCGGCCCCAATGATGGCACCGATGCCCAGGGCAAGCAAGGCACCCGATCCGAGACTTCTTTTCAAGGTATGTTCTCCGCTTTCTGACGCTTCAGCCAATAATGTATGGAGTGGCTTTCGGATAAATAAACTCATAATTTTTTATTGTTTAAGGGAGTAATATAGTACGATTTTTAATATTACACAAAAAAAGAAAAAATCTAAATCATTTTTCCATGCGATACGGCAACGTTCCAATTTCCTTATTTGCTACCAATCATTTCAGTGAAGCGCTTCAAACAGGATTACGGTAACGCGGTCATCATTTGAAAAGGATTTTTAAAACCGTAATAGGCTTTTTTGAATGCCTAAAACAATTACTTTTGTCGCACATGAAACCAGCAATACTTGTTATTTATTATTCCCAGTCAGGACAGTTGAAAAGCATCATGAATCGTATGCTGGCGCCCATCAGCGAACAATGTGCCATAGATTTTGCGGAAATCAAACCGGTCAAACCTTTCCCCTTTCCCTGGTCGGCAAAAGTATTTTTCGATTGTATGCCGGAAAGTGTACAGCAGATTCCGGAGGAAATTATCCCCCTGGATATCCCGGAAAAAAAATACGATTTGGTTGTATTGGCTTATCAACCTTGGTTTTTATCACCCTCCATACCGGTCAATAGTTTTCTGCGATCGCAACAGGCCGCTTTTTTGAAAGACCAAAAAGTGTTGACCGTGATCGGCTCACGCAATATGTGGCTCAACGCACAGGAAAAAGTGAAGGAAAGCCTCGGCAATTTGGGGGCAAATCTCGTAGGTAATATTGTTTTTTTTGACCGAAATCCGAACCTCACTTCTGTACTGACCATTATTCGGTGGACGTTTAAAGGACAAAAAGAAGCAACACGTTGGATGCCGGAAGCGGGTGTTCAGCAAAGAGATATTCAAAATGCCGATCGCTTTGCGAAGCCGATACTGACAGCAATTCTACGAGCAGATTTTTCAAGTTTGCAAACTGAACTGCTTTTGAAAGATGCCGTTGAACTTAAGCCTGGATTGATCATTCTTGAAAAGCGCGGCATTACCAATTTTAGAAAATTCTCGCTGTTCATTCTCGAAAAAGGTTCTCGAGGCGATGTCAACAGGGCTTCGCGCGTTCGTCTTTTTCAGCGTTTATTATTTATCGGCGTCTTTATTCTTTCACCGATCAGTAATTTGACGGCAGGTCTGATTTCGCTCCTCAGAAAAAAGACACTGATGCAGGAAGTTGATTATTTTAAAAATATAGCATATAGAAAAAATGCAATTTAATCTATTCGTTTTTTAAGTGGAACTTTGTTAATTTGCACGAAAATGCAATCCTGGATGAGTGATGTTTTTATAAATAGATTGGCAAAGTTTTTACCCAATAATCCTGTGAGTAATGATGAAATGGAGGACTATTTGGGGAAGATTGATGGCCGGTCTTCAAAGGCAAAGGGAATTATTCTGCGTAATAATCAAATTAAAACCCGATACTACGCAATCGACAAACGAAGCGGAAAAAGCACCCATACCAATTATCAATTGGCAGCCAAAGCGATTGAAGGATTGTTTGACAGCAAATTTAAAAAAGATGATATTGAGTTGCTGGCTTGTGGATGTGTTGCCCCCGATCAGTTGCTCCCGAGTCATGCTGCCATGGTACATGGAGAACTGAAATGTAAACCTACGGAAATCATTTCCGTGAGTACAGCCTGCTGCGCCGGCATTCAGGCGTTTAAATATGCCTTTATGAGTGTGAAAAGCGGCAACAGTAAAAATGCTGTGGCCACCGGTTCCGAAAAAGTTTCGGGATGGTTGAAGTCGGATAAATTCAATGAGGAAGCTGCCGATCTCAAATCACTTGAGGAAAACCCTATTATCGCTTTTGAAAAAGATTTTCTTCGATGGATGTTGAGCGATGGCGCAGGTGCTGTGTTGATGGAAGACCACCCGAACGCGGATGGAATTTCGCTCAGAATTGATTGGGTCGATATTTTATCTTTCGCCAATCAAGTAGATCCTTGTATGTACGCCGGTTGCGAAAAGAACAATGATGGATCGCTCACGGGATGGGCAGAACTGACCCCGCACGACTGGGCAGCCAAAAGTATCTTTGCCTTTAAACAAGATACCCGTTTGCTGGGCGAAAATATCGTGAAGTGGGGTGGCGTGATGTGGAAACGGGTCTGCGAAAAACACCAGATCGATTTGGAGAAAATCACTTATTTTTTACCCCACCTATCCTCTGAATTCTTCCGACCAAAAATCATGGAAGAACTGCAAAAGATAGGGTATCCGATCGCAGCCGAAAAATGGTTTACCAACCTCACCCGTGTGGGCAATATCGGTAGTGCTTCACCCTATATTATGCTGGAAGAATTGTTTAACGGGGGTAAATTCAAAAAAGGAGATGTGGTCATTTTGATGATACCGGAAAGCGCCCGTTTCAGCTATGCATATGTGCAACTGACTGTCGTGTAGCCCTTATTTAAACGAGTGTTTCACATTGCGTGATCAACACATTTTTGCTCCTCAAAAACGGAACGAAAATTCATTTTAAAACGCCATTTCTTCGACGGTTGCACCAATACCCCGATCGGTAATGGCATCGCACATAGCTTTCAGGGTGTCATAATCTCCTTCCTTCACATTGTATTTCCCTTTGAAATGGATAAATAAGGTACATTGCTCGGCTTGTTGTCTGTCGTGTCGGCAAATCTCCATTAAAGTCTCGATTACCCAGTCGAATGTATTGATTTCATCGTTCCATACGATGAGTTGAAACGCAGATAGATCCGCCACTGCAATATCCGTTTCTTCAAAAGTTTCGGTTGATATTTGTTCCGTATAAGCCATCATAAAGGGAGAATCAAATTTATGAAATTTCCATTGAACAAAAAAATTACTTGCTCGATTCTGGTAAAATTTCTTTCGACAAAGAGAGATTGCGGAGCCATTGTGGCGCAAAGTAGATCAACGAGGTGATGATGATCGCGCCATACACATCATAGGTATAATGTACGCGCATCGACAAGATCATAAACGACATCACCGCGGTGGCAAACAGCAAATATTTTTTGACGGTTTTTTGCCGGGCGCATAAAAAATACAACCAAATACTGGCCACATGTCCGCTAAAAAAGAGATCTTTTGTGAGGGGTGAAAAGCGAGGGTAAACCGTATTTTCGAGAAATACATCTCTTAAAACGATAATTCCGGCCGGTGGATCAAGCGCTACCATAAAAATGCAAATCTGCCGGATGACGGCTACCAACAAATGCATTTCAATGATGCGGTAAATGATTTTCGGTTTGTCAAGATGGGTAATCACCACGAGGAAAAGACTTGAATACAAGACACAAAATATAGTCACAGAAAAATCGTATTGCGGAATAAAATATAACCATTCGTCCTGGAGTTGCACACCCTTTCGCAATTCGATATAGGTGCCTAATTTTTGTGTGATGGCAGAATACAGGAAAAATAAACCCGGCATCAGCAATATTTTAATGGCGAATGCGCGTTCCCCAAAAGCGGCCTTCCAGGCACTAAGTATTTTGGCAAACAGGTGCGGGTTTGGTAACAAAGAAATAATGTTTTTTTGGTATTAAAAATACTGATTTAACAAAAATCAGGACAAGATAGGGTAAAAAAAATGAACGGTTTGACTAACCTTATTTTTTTTAACGCTTTTTTATAAAAAGAAATTGACGGCCAAGGGCGACGATCACCAGTTTACAAACGCCTTATTGAAAATATCATCGGCTAGCTGGTCGGAAATAGCGGCAATTAGCGCATTCTCTACCGACTGTATATTTTGGTCGGCATTGAAGTCGGCAAAGCGACTGAAGCTTTGTGTAAAATTCCCCTTTTCATTCTTGTTGTTGACAAAAACAATACTGACCGTTATCGTCAGGCGATTTTTCGCACTGGTTTCGGTACCGGAAATAGAGGCAACGGTTACTGTATAATCGGTGATGTCGCCCTGCAGATCATAATCGGCACTCTCGCTATTGATCTGCGATAATGAGGTTTGGGACAAAATGCGTTGACGTAGCTTTTCGGTAAATGTTGCCGACAAGGAAGGAACAACATTACGGGCTTTATTTTCAATAAAATGGACATTGATCGTTTTACCCTCAATTGCAGCACCGGTAAAGCTATACACACCGCATGAATCGATCAGCAAGGTAGTACATGCGCAGGCGATGAGGAAGACGCCACGATGAGCCAACGCCCATTGCCTAAAAAACCGTTGTATGATATACTGCATATTGTATTATTCTTCGATGTCGTATTCTTTAATTTTTCGATAAAGGGTTCGTTCGGAAATTCCCAATTCAGAAGCAGCATCGCGCCGGCGACTTCTATGCTTTTTAAGTGCACGAATAATAAAATCTTTTTCGTTTTCGGCGAGATTCAACGATTCTTCTACCGAGTGAATTTCCTGCATTTTTTGTCCTTCGTTGTTGGTGATGATCAGGGGTTGCATGCCGTTGGTCATTACTTTCTGCATATCATTCGTGTAAGGCATCAGTTGCGATTCCGTCGTTGTAAGGTCTGCCTGATAACCCGCCGCTAATGAAGGATTTTTGGCGAGTTCAAAAAACATTTTCTTCAATTCATTCACATCTTTTTTCATGTCAAAAAAAAGTTTGTACAAGATTTCCCTTTCATTTGAAAAGTCGCTGCCGGTTTGCCCTGACGACATACTGAGGACGGGCATTTTTTCACTGGTATGGATCGGAAGATACATCCTGAATTCATCTTCGTTCAATTCACGGCTTTGCGAGAGTACGGAAATCTGTTCTGCAATATTCTTTAACTCCCTGATATTGCCGGGCCATCGGTAATTAATGAGCAGGTTTTTGGCGTCAGGAGTTAATTGTATCGGAGTGGTTTTGTATTTATCCGCAAAATCGACACAAAATTTTCTGAACAGAATCGGAATATCAGCCTTTCGTTCACGCAAAGCTGCAACCCGTATCGGTACAGTGCTTAAGCGGTAGTATAAGTCTTCTCTGAATCGGCCCGCACCTACCAGATCAAGCAGATCTTTGTTGGTAGCGGCAATGACCCGCACATTGGTTACTTGTACTTTTGATGAACCAACGCGAATATATTGACCGGTTTCAAGCACACGCAACAGACGGGCCTGGGTGCCCAAAGGCAATTCACCGATCTCATCGAGAAAGATCGTTCCACCATTGACGGTTTCGAAATAGCCTTTTCGACTCTCTGTTGCACTGGTAAATGACCCTTTTTCATGACCAAACAATTCACTGTCAATTGTCCCTTCAGGGATAGCTCCACAGTTTATCGCAATAAACGAATTATGTTTACGAGCACTTTGCGCATGAATAATTTGCGAAAAAACTTCTTTCCCCACACCGCTTTCCCCTTGTATCAGCACCGTCAGATCGGTATTGGCAACTTGTGATGCCACACTCAGTGCGTAATTCAGCGAAGGCTCATTACCGATAACGCCAAAGCGGTTTTTGATTGATTGTAATTCTTGGTCTGTTAACATAGTTTGAATTAAAAAGACGCGACAAAGTTACAGAATCTGACCAATATTGACAGGCAGATATGTTATAATAGTCCAAAATACACATTTACCTTTCTATTATCCGTACAACACACAGTTTCGTCAAATACTGCGCCCATAGGATTAATGATTTGCATGTGGCGATTTTATGAATCTGATGTCGGTATATCGCTCACAAAATTTTTGCTTTGAACAAAGATTGAAGAAAAAGTAAATAATTGATGATCAATACATTAACGCGCATTCGGCCGATCAACGTCTGCACAAATTGAAACAATCGCCTGCGTAAAGGCCACAGCTTTAGGCAAATGAGTCATCAATTTTTCTGAAAACACCGCTACAACAATCCAGTGTTCAATTGATTGAAGAACAGCGGGCAACTATTTTTGAGACATTATTTACGTTTAATTTCCCCAATGAAAAAAGCTTTATCTATTTGTTTGTTTGATGTTTTATTTTCACTGACCCTACAAGCGCAATGCTGGAAGGAAGTTTCAACCGGAACCTTGCACAATGTAGGTATCAAACCGGATGGTACGCTTTGGGCGTGGGGGCAAAATAATTTCGGGCAACTCGGTGATAGTACAACAACTTTAAAACTTGAACCGGTGCAAATTGGTAGCGACAACGACTGGGTGTTGGTCTCCTGTGGCCACTATCATAATTTTGCAATTAAAACCAACGGCACATTGTGGGTTTGGGGATACAATTCGCAAGGGCAGTTGGGCATCGGCAATGCCATTAACCAGCTTGAACCCGTACAATTAGGAAACGATACAGACTGGAAACAACTGAGTGGGGGTGACGCACATACCCTGGCGATCAAGCAAAATGGTACCCTTTGGGCATGGGGTTACAATATCTGGGGCCAATTGGGCGACGGTACAAGCGTGAGCAAAAATTCACCGACACAAATTGGCATCGACCAAAACTGGAAGAGCGTGGCAACAGCCAATTTTAGCTCGTTTGCGATAAAAACAGACGGCACTTTATGGGCCTGGGGCTTCAATTTTTCCGGTCAATTAGGGGATGGTACTTCATCCAATAAAAACATACCCACCAAAATTGGCATCGCCAGTAATTGGC